>JAJQBY010000047.1 GCA_021203045.1 Oscillospiraceae bacterium
TTGTTGTTCCATTGTCAATAAAGATGTGCTATAATGACATTTGTATTAATAGCCCATTACAGACTCCGGATCCCAATTTCCGAGAGGAGGAGCAGTACATGAAAAAGAAGGTCAAGCGGCGCGTAGCTGCGGCAGCAGCTGCTTCCGTTATTGCTGTCAGCGCAGTAGTCAACGTCTCCTTTGATGCAGAGGAGCTGATACACAGCGCAGATTATCTGGCCAGTCATACTCAGTATGCCCAGACCGCCCAGGAGCGGGACTATGACATCACCTACACTGAAATGGGTGAGCTGTCCAGGGCTGATGCCGTCCGCGCCTGGTTCATTCGTCTCCCCGTTGTGATCAAGAGCGCTATCCTGCTTCCCCTTTGGGCCATAGGCTCGATCCCCGTAGCCGTCGGTACGGCTGTGGGCGCGGCGCTGGCTCCCTTCTGGTCTCAGATACTGGGCTTCATCCTTCAGGCCGCCGTTTTGGTTGGCGTGTTCTGCGGCGTATATAAGCTGCTTTTCCCGGAAAAAAAGATCCGTGATCTGTTCAAAAAGAAAAACTTCAAGTGGCTGGTCGCCGGCGCTGTAGCCCTGACTACAGCCAACGCAGTCCTGTCCTATGCCTGGGCCGGCTGGTCGATTTTGCGGGTAGTCCTCATGATAGCCGCCGGCGGCGGTGTTCTCGGCCTGCTGTGGAAGCGCATCTGCGGCAAGGAAAAGGCCCCGGAGCCGCAGCCCGTAGAGACCCGGCTGGTGCTGGAATACTGATACCCCTGACCTTTCATTATATCGTAATATCATATGCCATGCGAGACGCTCTGTCCCGCATGGCATATTTTTTGTTGTGGCCGGTTTATGTAAAAGTTGTGAAAAGGAAGGGGATTTTTCAAGCCAAAATTGGCTAAATCAACCAATTTTTAACTTTGTTTTAACCTTTCTGTGCTAGACTAAATCATCACAAGCCTCCTGGCCGGTCCGCATTGGAGAAAGGGGACGGGTCGGCTGGGATCGCTTGCGGATTTTTTCCCACCCCCCATTTCCATCATTACATTTTTTCAGGAGGAGCTCATGAAACAGAAAAGAAGATTGACGGCGCTGCTGATGGCGGCGCTGATGTTGTTTGCCCTGTGCGGAAGCGCCTTTGCCTCGGGAGAAGCCAGCGGCGAGGCCAATGCGGCAGTCAGCATCACCAGCACAGACGTGGCCACAGATGAGACATACTTCTCCGGCGAGGCCACGGAAAACACTGTCTCTGACTTCACCATCTCCGCCGATAACGAAAATGTCACCGGCATTTACGTCAGCGCGGAGTCGGCGGAGGACACCATCACTATCCAGAACGGACGCATCGAACTGGTGGAGAGCGGCACCGCCATCTCCCTGTCCGGCGATTCCAGCGTTCTGATCGACAGCGTGGTGATCTGGAACCGGGGCAACGCCGATGGCATTTCTGCCGCAGGCAGCTCCGTGACCACCGTCACCAACAGCGTCATCTATGGCGCGCAGGACCCCGAGACCTACCGCCGGGCCTCTCCCTTCGCCCTGGGTCTTGCCGGCTCCATGCGTGTGACCAACGCGGTAGAGACCTCTCAGATCACCTATGAGGACAGCGTCATCGTCTCCGGCAGCTGGGCGGCTCTGTCTACCGATTCCGGCACCGGCGTAGTCCTGACCGCCCGGAACGTCCTGGCCGGTGTGGGCAGCCTGGAGGTAGCCCAGGATGGTGTGGAATACACCGCCACCAAGGAGGTAAACGGCGTCACCTACGGCTTCACCCTGGGAGACAGCGCCAACTACAACTCCGGCTATGTGTCCTACTGCGATTCCGGCTTCCACAACTACTATTATGACAGCCAGCTTTACGGCACGGACTATGTCATCATCCTGTCCACCAGCGAATCCAGCGCCACCCTGGTAAATGACGAGATGTATTCCAATCGCATCGGCATCATGTGGCATAAAAACGGCGGCGGCACTGTGGACATCACGGACGGCAGCCTGTATGCGGAATACTGCCTGTTCCAGATGAAGGGCTACAGCTCCACCGACACCGACGGCTGCCAGGCCAACCTGGTGGTAGACGGCACCGAGCTTACCGTGGGCGAGGGCGGCATCCTGCTCCAGCTCATGACAAGCGACGACTGCGGTCTGGATTATGAGGCTCTGCAGGTCCCTGAGGAGGAGGACGATCTCTCCCAGGTGGAGTGCCTGCTGGGCACCCAGGTGCAAAAGACCTATTCCGACGGCTTCCCTCCCACCACCTATTACGTCTATGAGGTAGACGGTGAGGAAGTGGGCTATTCCGCCGATGAGCTGGATACTGTCCCCGAGGACGCCGTCCCCGTCATGGTGGATTACGAGCCCCAGGAAGCCTGCACCGCGATCTTCAGCAATCTGTCCGTAGAGGGCGATGTCTATAACGGCGTCTGGGAGGCTTATCAGGCCCTGGATGTGACCTTTGACAATGCTGTTATCACCGGCGTTATCTCCTCCTCTTATGCAAACCATGTAGACGCAGAGGGTAATATTCTCCCGGGCGGCACGGTCATCGAGGCCGATTCCACCCTGGACTGCCACCTGGGCATCGGCCGTTTGACCAATACCGCCGCCGCGGCCATCAATAACCCCGTGTATCTGACCCTTGAAAACGGCGCGGAGTGGGTCGTCACCGGCGTGAGCTATCTGTCCCAGCTGACCGTTGACGAAACCAGCACCATTATCGGCATCGTCACTGTAGACGGCGAGGAAGTAGACACCACCGTCGGCGGCGTCTGGGAGGGCGAAATCGTAGTAGTGCCCGCCGCATAAAAAGCCTGCCTTCCATCCATCCATACACGAGACTGATTCTCCCCCGTGCTTCCGCACGGGAGGAGAATTTCTCATTTCCGACCATCCGCAGGCTGTGCAAAATCATTCTATTTACATTTCTCCTCAGATCTGCTAGAATAAACAGGTCCATAAGGAGTGCGCGAGGGACAAGCCCTGTGACCGTACAGCAACCGCCTATCAGGTAAGGTGCTAAAGCTTGTATGATGGATCTCCTCTCTTTCGCGCTCCTAATATTTTTATTAGGAGGAAAATAGCATGAAAACCATTTCCGAAATCGTAAAGGACAGTAGCAGGAAGTATTATTTTTATCTTGGCGATGCTGAGACCGGCGAAATGTTCCGGCAGCAATGCGCCAAGGAAGGATTCACCTTCGGCGATGGCGTTCCCGCAACATCGCGGGATTGCGCCAGAGTGATGAATGTGAACAGCAACGGAACAATCAATTTCGTCGGCACTAACGGCATGATAGCATTCGGATGTTCCAACAGAGTTTGCGGGAAAGAGCTTGTAAAGATAGATTTCAGAAAGGTTCTGGATGGCGCGGAGGATATCCTTTACACCAGATGAGTTTTTTGTAACATAATCTGATAATTCATCCCCCACCTCAAGCGTACAAAAGCGCTATGAGGTGGGGGATGAATGGTCTTAGCCCCCTGTCTTCCGGAATATCTCTCTCAGCGTGAGATGTTAAAGCTCACCGCTTCCCGGCTCCCCGAGACTTTCCTTTCCGCTTTCTGTAATCCTCATCTACCCTGGCACTCCAGCATGCGCCCATAGGTGCATCCGCCCGCACCGCCGCCACCGCATCGGACAGAGCCTCGTATATCACGCGGGTCCCCTGCGCATCTGCGTGATAATTGGCCGCGTGCCCTGCATCGATGCCAAAATTAGACGCCGTCTGGACTGCATCGATATTGGCCCCAAGAAACAGAAATTCCCATCCATATTCCGCCTTCTGGCGCTCGACCATGGCTTTGATCTGCTCCGCCGTATATATACGACTGGCATTTTCCTTGCCGTCCGTAGTGATAACGAACAGCGTGTGTTCCGGCACATCCTCCGGGCGGGCATATTTATGGATATTGCCGATATGATGAATCGCCTTGCCGATGGCATCCAGAAGCGCGGTGCAATCCCCCACTGTATAGTCGCGCTGCGTCATGGGTCGGACCCTGGAAAGCGCAATGCGGTCATGCAGGACCTCCGTAGTGCTATCGAAAAGGATCGTGGACACATAGCACTGGCCTTCCTGCCGCTTTTGCTTATCGATCATGCTGTTGAATCCGCCGATTGTGTCCTCCTCCAGGCCGTGCATGGAGCCGCTGCGATCAAGGATGAATACCAGCTCCGTTAAATCGTTTTTCATTATGAGACCTCCTGAAACAGATGTATTTTTCTTACACCCATATCATAGAAGGTTTCTCAACTCGATTGGTCGCCCGACAGGCGACATTTTCTATAGCCCTCAGCCGCCTAAAAGGACCTGATCGAAGGCAAATAATACCTCATTGATCTCAAAAATATTATAATTTCCGGATTGGATAAAATATTCGATGATAATGTCGAACTTACTGCTGTGGGACAACGCAAAGCCTGCCTTCATCAAAAAATCTCTCGTCTCATCCAGGTCCAGCCTCAGCGATATAGCGAAGGCAATGGCCGTAGGCTTGCTTGGCTTGTAGCTTGGATTGCTGCGGATCTTGGAAAACAGCTTGCGGTCTATATTCGCCCCTCTATAGCACTCTACGTCCGTCATTCCCTTTTCGTCTATAAGCCGCAGCAGCGCCTGGGAAAAGCTCTCATCCAGGGCTTCTACACGTTCCTTGAGCCCTGATGGAACAGCCCCCGCTGCCGGCCTAGAGAAAGCAAGGGACGGAGAGGGCGCCGCAGCATTCAGCGGCGGGAGCATGTCTGCATCCGCGAGTGATGCCTCTGTCGGAGCGCCGGCTCGCCTTGACGGATGGCTCTGCCCATAATGCCAGTCAATATATCCGGAAACATCCGTCATCAGCTCCTGGCCAATCCGGAAGCTATCACATACATCAACCGCCAGATAAATCATCATATCGTGATCCAGCAGGAATCTTCCAATTTCGCTGACGGCGGTTTTCAGCACCGTCTCCCGGAGAGGCTCGGCCGGGTCTGCGGTGAGCAACGGCACCGCCAGGGAGCGGCATTTTCTTGCCGCAGCCGCCTCCATACAATCCTGATAGACCTGCCCGATCTCTGCTTCATCTATGTGCTGCCCATCCTGATATGCAGGCTCAGTGATGTGTATGATATATTTTGCCGGAATGCCGCGGGCTCGTGTCAGCCTGGCACAGCCGTATTCATGATAACCGCGCCCGGCCCGGCCCCACAGCGATTTCCTGCCAGAGAAAGGCTGGCCGGTCAGGTCTTTATTTTCTTCACCGGCAGGGATGTGCCCGATGCTCACGATGGCATCGACCTGCATGGTTTTTATATCATCTCTAACGATCTGGAATGGCATGGAGCTGTCTCTCCTTTCCCGGGGCTCTCTATCCGGGCCACTCTTACATCCATCAGGTATAACAATGCGCCAAGCGATACCCGGCTCGGTTTTTCCGTGTAATACGGTGGTGAATATTGTCCTGCTTTATTTTACTTTTTCCGATAGCAAAAAGCAAGCTCATTCGTGATTGCAACTCCCGATCTGTGCGGCAAAACGGATTAGAAGTGTTTTTTATGCTCTGGTCAATTTTTTCGAGTTATTTAGATATTAAATGTTTTTTTCGTTCGTCCAGGCGCTCACCCCGGCAATATTCCGGCGAGGGCTGCGCCATTGCCGTCACCGGCGATTCCACCGTGTACATCGACAA
>JAJQBY010000034.1 GCA_021203045.1 Oscillospiraceae bacterium
TCCAGGGCGTGGAGGACTTCCACGGCGAGATGGACTTCAAGGTGGCCGGCACCAAAAAGGGTATCACCGCCATCCAGATGGATCTGAAAAACGATGGTCTGAAGCATGAGATCGTGAAAAACGCGCTGGAGATCACCCATGAGGCCCGCATCCAGATTCTGGACGAGGTCATGCTCCCCGCCATCTCCGAGCCGAGAAAGGAGCTGGCTGCAAGCGCCCCGAAGATGATTCGCATGCAGATCAACCCCGACAAGATCCGTGAGGTCATCGGCTCCGGCGGCAAGGTCATTCAGGAGATCACTGCGGACACCGGCTGCAAGATCGATATCGAGGACGACGGCTCCATCTTCATCGCCTCCGAGGATATCGAGGCCTGCCGCGCCGCCAAGCAGACCATCGATAACATCGTGTTCGTTCCCGAGGTGGGCGCGCTGTACTATGGTCAGTGCGTGCGTATCATCCCCATCGGCGCCTTCATCGAGCTGGTGCCGGGCAAGGACGGCATGGTCCACATCAAGGATCTGGAGTTCAAGCGCACCGAAAAGGTAGAGGACGTTCTGAACGTAGGCGACTGGACCTGGGTCAAGGTCACGGAGATCGACGAGCGCGGCCGGGTGAACCTGTCCCGCAAGGACGCCATCCGCGAGCGCGAGCGCGCCGGCCTGCCCACAGACCGGGCGTAAAAGCACAAGCAGGCCACCCGTTATGGGGTGGCCTGCACAGGTCTTGTAAGAGTCTGATAGCAATAAGCACCTGCAAATCAAAAGCCGGTATGCCGCGAGATATGGCATACCGGTTTACTGCGTAATGGGATAAAGAAAGCGCTGCGGCCCCGCAGCGCTTTCTTTTGTATTTTATATTAGTTTAGTGGTTCTTGCCGCACATACCGATGTGTCTGGTGGTGACAGTGACGGCACTCTCGGCCTCCTCCAGCCAGGCGGAGTAATCCGCGCTGCGCATGGCGGAATCAGCCTGGTACTGGGCATAGGTCAGATCGCTGGCGCCCACATAATAAACGATATGCGCACCGGTGTAGCTGGATCCGCTGTAGGTGACGACGGTGGTATCCCCTGCCTGACGGCCATCCTCGAACAGCCAGTCGTTGATCACGTCCACCATCTCATTCTGGTACACGTCCTCATACAGGCCGCCCACGGTGTTGGAGCCGGTGTCGGCAGAGTACTCATTGGCGAGCTCTGCGAAGCTGTTCTCGGTGGCGTCGCCGGCCAGCCATTCCTCATAAAGGGACTGCGCCTCCTCCTCGGCAGCAGCAATCTCCTCATCGGAATACTCGCCGTCCTCGTCTGTGTCCTCCGCCTCGATCAGGATGTGGCGGAAATCGGCCATGTAGTAGCTGTTGTCGTTCCGTCCCAGGAACATGACGATATAGGTGGCGCTGTCAGACTCTATGACCGTGGCGTCGCCCTCCGTGCGGTCCGCATCCAGCAGCCACTCGGAATAGGTGCTGGAAAGGCTGCTGCCGGCATAGGACAGGCTCGTCACCTCCGCCTCATAGTTCTCAGACATATAGGTCTCGAAGGTCTCCAGATCGGTGCCGTCAATGGCCTCCACCACAGCCTCCGGGTCGATGGCGTCCTCATCCTCCTCGTCATCGCTGCTGGTGCTGATATAGTAATAAGCGTAATCGATGACGTCATAGGTGTCGGCGTTCTCGGTGTAGTACTCATCCAGCTCGTCCGTTGTGTACTCAAAGCCGTCATACAGAGACTGGGCATAGGACGAAGCCAGATAGGTGCGGTACAGCTCCTGCTCCACCAGCTCATAGGTCACACCCTTGCCGTAGACCATGTTGATATACTGGGCAAGGCTGGAGTAGCCATTGGATTCCCAGGAGGTCTGAATGCTCTCCAGGGCTTCCTCATACTCGGCCTGATAGTCCTCGTCCATGGTATAGCCTGCGGCCTCCGCCTCGTTGCAGAGGAGCTGGACCTCCGTCATGGTGTCGATGGCGGAATCCATGAAGTAGTCGCGCCAGCTATAGCCCTCAGAGTATTCCTGATCGGCCAGACTGGTATCAGTGTCGAAGAAATAGCCCAGCAGGACATAGTAATAATAGTTATTATAGAAGCTGATGTAGCTGCTGGAATAGTAGTAGTTCATCTGGGCCACCGTGTAGTCCGTATCGTCGATGGTCACAGCCGTGATGTGGCGGCTGGGCCAGGCGGAGTTGTAGATGAACACGAAGGCGAAAAGCACGACGATGACAGCCGCCACCACAGAGTAGGTGATGGTAGACTTACGGCGCTGCTTTTTTGCCTCTGCCTCGGCGATGGACTTTTTATCCAGTCCCGCCGCGATCTGCTCCTTGCGGAGCTTCTTGTCTTTGGATGCACTCATGTTTTCACACGCCCTTTGCGGTAATTTTTTCTCAACTCAACTATGGTATTATAGTACATCCGCCCCGCCGTTTCAAGTTTTTTCTGCCTGTATTCGGATTATTTACAGTTTAAACATACAATTATGTAAACAATATTGCAATATTTCGCCATTTCCTATATAATTAATGTGATGAACGAAGGGAGAACGACACCATGTCACCTAACAACGACCACAATATGCGGCTGGCCGTCCTGATCGACGCGGACAACGCGCCCCGGGACTGTCTGAAGGGCATTATGGAGGAGGTAGCCATCTACGGCACTCCCAATATCAAAAAGGCCTACGGCGACTGGTCCACCCGGAACCTGGTGGGATGGAAGCAGACGCTGCTGGATAACTCCGTCACCCCCGTGCAGCAATTCGCCTATACCAAGGGCAAAAATTCCACCGACTCCGCCATGATCATCGACGCTATGGATATCCTCTATTCCGGGAACACGGACGGATTCGTCCTGGTATCGTCGGACAGTGATTTCACAGGGCTCGCCCGCCGTCTGCGGGAGGCGGGGCTGTTCGTCATCGGCATCGGGGAGCAGAAGACCCCCAGCCCCCTGATCGCTGCCTGCAACAAATTCATCTACATCGAGGTCATCCGGGAGCGCTCCGCCAAGACGGAGACCAAGGCCGCCCAACCCGCCAAAAAGAAAAAATCCGAGCCCGCCAAAAAGAACGAGCCCGTCCGCCGGACGGAGCCGGCCAAAAAATCGGAGCCGGAGCCGAAAACTGCCCCCGCCGAGGAGCGGCAGATCCCGGACAGCATCATATGGCTCATCGCGGACTCCATCCTGGATCTGGCCGGCACCGGCGACAACGACTACGTTTCCCTGGGCGCCGTGGGCCAGCTCATCCAGAAAAAGCGCCCCGACTTCGACACCCGCAGCTATGGCTACTCCAAGCTCTCCGGCATGGTCAAGGCCATAGACCGCTTTGAGGTAGTGGAACGGGAGGACAAATCCGACCCCCGCTCAAAGCTGGTATTTATACGCGATATGGAGATGTAAGGCTGACCGGATATAACAGCTCCCCTCCCTGCCGTACGGCGGAGAGGGGAGCTGTTATATTCGGCACTACTCCTTTTCTTTATACCGTTCCCTTTTCCTCGTCACCAGCTTATCGAAGGCGGCCAGGACGCCGGGGAGAACGAAAAGAATCAAGAGGCTTGCGCAAAGGGCACCGATGGAGATGGCGCGGCATATCTGCCGGATGGTCGCTTCCTCAAAGCAGAAGGACACGATGCCCGGCACCAATATCAGGATCAGGCCGGAGGTCAGTATCGTATGGATGGAACCATTATAGGCCCCCTCCAGAGCAGCGCGCACCGGCATATTGGCCCGGCACTCCCGGTAATAGCTGGTCAGCAGGATGGCGTAATCGATGGTAGCCCCCATAAGGATACACTCCACGATCAGCAGCGCCAGATAATAGACGCCTCCGCCGCCCAGGCCCAGAGCCGTAACAGTGATATACACGCCGCACTGCACCATCAGCACAAGGATAGCCGGGACTGCCAGCGACCGGAAGGTCAGGGCCACCACCAGGAAAATCGCCGCGGCGGTCAGCAGGGTGATAAAGGTCATCTCGCCGGCGAAGCTCCCCTGCATCTCATAAACCATGGCGGAATTTCCGATCAGATGATACTCCCCCTGGAAATTCTCATCCAGCCATGCGGTCAGATCATCGAAAAATGCAGTGGTATCCTCCGACTCATCGGACTCGGACATAGTGGTATAGACGATCATGCGCGACCAATCGCCGCTTTTCAGCATATCCTCCCCTGCCTCCAGAGAATCGCCCATATCCCCGATCTGGGCGCGCATATCCTCATCTATCCATTGGGCAAAGCGCTCATCGTTCAGGAGCGTGCCGCTCAGATAATCGAACAGCTCCACAATGGAGAGCGTCCAAGTATCATCGCCATTGTACTGGCTGGCATAATAAAGATAGAGCAGCTCCACGGTGTTCTCGTCTATCTCGTCCGACAGCGCCGCGAGCAGTTCGGCGCACTCCGCTGGGGTATAGGCCGCCCCGGACAGCACCGCATCCGCCAAAGCCTTAGCGGCTGTCAGCTGCTCCCGCTCCTCGTCCGCGAGAAGGCTCGCATAGTCCTCATTTGTCAGCACGTCCTCCGCCAGAAAATCCAGCAGCTCATGGACAGAGAGCCGCCAGGTGCTGGTATCCCCGTATTCGCTGATGTAGAGAAGATATATCTGCTCCGTCTGCTCCTCCTCCATCCCCAGAAGCGATGCGAGCTCCCCTGGGGTGTAATGTGTGCCGTTTATCGCCCCATGCATGACGGCGCTGGCCGTCTGGAGCTGGGAGATGGCGGAGCTTCCCATCATGGAGGAGAAGGTGCCGCTGTTATCCAGCAGATAGTCCACCAGCGTCACCAGAGATATCCGCCAGGAGGCGAGCTGTCCGCCGTCCCCGTCATACAGGGTATAGAGCAGCTTCACCGTGGCGCTGTCCATCCCCAGCAGCTCTGCCAGCTCGCCGTAGATATAGGCTGTGCCGTTCAGAGCGGACTGCATCAGGACGTTCACCTGGGCAAGCTGAGCCATGGTATCGCTGTCAAAATAATCGGCCGTCAAAGGCTCCTGAGCCAGATCGTTCAGCAGGTAATCGATAAACTCCGTCAGGGACATTGTTTCGCTTTCCGTCTGGCCGTAATAAAGCTGAAATACCAGAGCGGCTGTCTCCTCCTCCACGCCAAGGGTCTGGGCCATGGCGGATGGCGTCAGCGCCGCGCCGGTGGCTGCAAGCTGGACGAGCGCATCCATTTGGGTCAGCTGAGCGGCGGTGCTCTCATCAAAAAGGGCGGCATAGGCTTCGTCCTGCATAAGCTCGCCGGTCAGCCATGCGGTAAAGGCGGCCAGGCTCGCAGTCTGTTCCCCCTGGGCCAGATACAACCTCATAAGCTGCTCCGCCTGGGCGGTATCCATGCCAAACATCTGGGCCAGGGCCGCGGTATCCAGCCCCTGGCCGAACTGGGCCAGCGCCAGAATTTCCTGCATCTGGGACAGCTGTGCTATCGTCTCCTCATCCATATAGGCAGCGTAATTTTCTAAAACCATGGATAAAAAGTCCGGCAGCGTTATGGCAGGCTCCGTAGCCTCTGCTTCTTCCTTCAAATCCCCCTCACCGTCCTCCGTGTCCTCATTATTCGTATCGGAAGCGGCTTCGATATCCTCGCCTTCCTCATCGGCAGAACCCTCAGCGGACGCAGCGTCTGTGCCATCAGAGGCTTCGTCCTCCTGCACCTCCCCGCTGGCCGTGGCGGACAGGAGCTGGCTTATCGTGGTTTCCTCCATGCCGGTCAGCGCGGCAAGCTCCGCCGATGTATATGTCTGTCCGGAGGTGCCTGCCTGGATAAGGGCATAAAGGCTTTGTATCTGCGCGGTCTCCGTATCACTGAACCGGGCGGCATAGCTCTCGTCCGTCAGCACATCCTCCGTCAGAAAGGCGGCAAATTCCGTCACCGTCATGGATGCGGCATCTATATCCTCCTGGCTCACCTGCTCCATGGCATACAGCGAGAGCAGCTGCTCCGCCGTGGCCTGCTCCATTCCCAGAAGCTCCGCCAGCTCTGCCGCCGTCAGCTCCAGACCGCCGGCGGCGGTCCGGATAAGGCTGCTGAGCGTGACCAGCTGGGCTGCCGTGGTCTCATCTATCGCCCCGGATAAGAGAGAGCCATCCAGCACACTCCCCGTCAGGAGGTCTGCAAAATCTGCCAGGGTCATGGTCTTATCGCTCACGTCCCCGGCAGCGTACAGGGCATATACCGTCTGAACCAGGCTCTCCTCCATCCCCAGGACTCCGGCAAGCTCCGAGGCAGTATACGGCCGGGTGATCTCCTCCGTATCCGTATAGAGAGCCAGCGCCTCCAGCTGGGCGGCAGTATCGCTGTCAAAATAGGCGGAAAAGGCGGCGTCCGTCAGCACGTCCTCCTGCACGAAGCGGACGAATTCACTAAGCGTCATGGTCCCGGGCGTATAGCCCCCCCTGATCGGCAAAATAGTATATATACAGCAGCCGGGCCGTGCCGCTGTCCAGTCCCAGGGCATCGGCCATGGCGGTATAGGAAAGGCCCGTCGTAACAGCATCCGCGTCCGTATAGGCTTGCTGCTGCTCCAGCTCCGAGAGCGTATCCCCGTCAAAGAGATCGCTGTAATCCGGGTCTGCGGCCATCTCGTCCACCAGAAAATCTGTAAAGGTCTCCAGGGTCATGCTGCCGGTCTCCGCGCCGCCGTGCTGGGTGTAATAATACAGCAGCAGGCTTCGGACCGTCTCCTCGTCCATATCGAAGAAATCCGCCAGCTCCCGGATGGTCATGGAGCGGGTCAGCTCCTCCGGGCTGGCGAACAGCGCCAGCCTCTCCCCCTGAGAGGCAAGCTCCTCGTCCATCATATCCCCGAAGCTTTCGTTTTCCAGCACATCCTCTGACAGAAAGGTGAGAAAGCTGCTCATATCCAGCGCTTCGATGGAGCCGTCATAATAGGTATAATATATCAGCTCCAGCATGGTCTCATCCATGCTCATATCGATTTCCATGCCGAAGGTGTCGCTGAGAGCGTCCACCGCGTCCAGCAGCTGGAAGGCAGTATATTCCTTTCCCAGCAGATTGGGATAGCCCAGCACCTGGGTAACGCTCTCATTTTCCTCCAGTCTTTCCGCCAGAAGGGCGGCCGTGTCCTCGTCCTGGTTTTCATAGACCAGCACAAGGGTGCTCTCACTGGGGAATATCTCTGCGATCTCGTCATCGCTCTCCAGGGTATAGGCGGTCTCCGTGCTCTGCTGGGCAAAGTACGCGCCCACGAACAGGAGGATAAACGCCGCCGCCAGCCCGTATCGGAACCGGTGGCTGAATCCAGCCAGTCCCTTCATCGGCGGAGACAGGGTCTTCTTCGCCGTCCTTTTTATCAGTCCGTCGCAGGCCAGCACCATGCCGGGCAGCGCTGTGAAAATGCACAGCAGACTGGTAAGCACACCCTTCGCCAGCACCAGCCCCAGGTCCCGGCCTATCTTAAAGCTCATGAACACCAGCGCCAGCAGGCCCACGATGGTGGTAAGAGAGCTGCTGGTGATGGAGGAAAAGGCATGAGTCAGGGCCCTGGTCATGGCCGTCTCCTTATCCGGACAGAGGGCCTGCTCCTGCCGGTAGCGGTTCATCAGGATAATGGAGTAATCCATGGACAGCACCAGCTGCAATATGGCTGCGATGGAGTTGGTGATATTGGAGACGCTCCCGAGAACGATGTTCGTCCCCGCATTGATCAGCACCGCCAGACCGACGGCCGCCAAAAACAAAAACGGCTCGACCCAGCTCTCGCACATGGCCAGCATGACCGCCAGCAGAAATATCACAGCCACCGCTATAATCCATGGTTCCAAACTCATGTCGCTGTCATCGTCGTTCTGCCAGGTCAGATCATAATCCCCGAAGTTCTCCTCCAGGGCGGTCTCGATGGCCGTTTCCTCCTCCGAGCCATATTCATAATCCGTATTGATGACATAGAGGGTATACTCCCCTGCGTTATAGTCCTCGCTCTCATCGTGCTCCACGGAGGATACATAAGGCAGCGCCTCCAACGCCTCCAGCAGGACCTGCTTTTCCTCCTCATCCAGGCCCCGGGCCATGACCCGGATGGTCTGGCTCTCCTCTGTATCCTCAAATTCCTCCTCCATAATGTCCATGCCGATCTTCATGGAGGAATCGTCGGCCAGATATTTCGTCATATCGGAATTTATCTCTACCTTTGTGGCCAGGAAGGTGCACAGCAGCGCCAGGACCACAACGATTCCCAGCACCATATATCTCCTTCTCACAATAAACGCCGCGATCTTTTTCATCAGATACCTCCTGCTTCGACGGCCGGTTGACATACATCCCTGATCATAATATAATAAACACCTGTTGGAATTACAACCAACTGATGTATCTGCATTGTTTCAAAAAACAACATCTATCGTTCAAAGTGTTGCTTTAACATCCGTTCCGGCGGAAAATGACGGAGGATTTTTTATGGCGGAAAAGATCAACCAACGCACAATGCTGACAAAGCGGCTTTTAAAGGACTCACTGGTGGACATGCTGGGAGAGATGAGCATCCACAAGATCTCCATCCGGGATCTGTGCGAACGGGCAGGCTTGAACCGCTCCACCTTTTACCGATATTACGGCAGCCAGTTCGACCTGCTCCGGGAGATGGAGGACGATATGATCCAAAGCCTCGTAGACATCCTACAGGGAGAGTCATGCGGGGTCCAATGCCTGTGCCGGGTGTGTCAGTATCTGGAGGAGCATCTGGAAATGGCCAGGCTTATGATAAACAACAATGTAGACCCCACCTTTCCGGAGCGGCTGTTCTCGCTGCCAATGGTGCAGCAGAGCGTCTACCGAAGCCAGGACCCGGCGCTGTCCGATGCGGAGCGGGAATACGTCTCCTGCCTTATCATCAACGGCAGCTTCGCCGTCATCCGCCAATGGCTGAACAAGGACACGAGGGAGCCGCCGGAGCTCATCGCCTCCCTGATTCCCCGCGTTATCCTGATTCCTACCACATAAATAAGCGCAGCTATACAAATATTATTGTCCACAAAAACCTAAACCGAATCGAAACAGGCAAAGGAATGCGCAGCAAAAAACGCGGCCCTGCCAAAACGTGTGTTTTGACAGGGCCGCGCCGGTATTTTTTCAGGGGTCAGGCTCAGCTGTTCAGGAAGTCCTCATAGGAGAGGATCAGACCGAACTGGATCTGCATCTGGAAAGGCATGGAGTCGGGATCATAGGTATCCTCGGTCACCTCATCCAGGTCGGCCAGGTCAGACTCCAGATTGGGGTTGCCGGTCTGGCTGTTCAGCGCGTCGCGCACCCACTGGATGTAACCCTCAAAGGTCTTTTCATAGCCGTCCATGGAGAACAGCTCCAGAGTCTGCTCCTGGGAAGCTTCTTCCTCATCCTCGGGAGCAACGGCTTCGACCTCGCCGCTGGCCTCGCCGGAGGCGCCGGTATCGACAGCCGCGCCGACCTCACCGGAAGCCTCACCAGAAGCGTCGCCTGCGTCAGCGGCCTCGCCCTCAGCCGCAGCGATCTCCTCATCGGTGGGGGCCTCAGCCTCGGCGGCCTCCTCAGTGGTCTCCTCAACGGTCTCTTCGGTCTCAGTGGTCTCCTCAGCGTCGTCGCTGCTGCCGCAGGCGGCCAGCGCAAACACCATCACCAGAGCCAGGAGCAGTGCAAGAAGTTTCTTCATTTTTGTTTCCGTCCTTTCAATTTTTGGTTCAGCCGTAAAGCTCGGCCGAACCTGATACAATGGTTATTATACGGTCATTTCCGCCTTATGTCAATAAAATAATAAATATTACTGTTTCGTTACGTCTGCGCACCGGCCGCCCACAAAGTCAATCAGTGCCTGAGGCTCCACCTCCATTTGAAGCCCCCGCTGTCCAGCGCTGACGAAGATGGCGTCATACAGCAGCGCCTCCTCATCGAAAATGACAGGGTATTTCTTTTTCATCCCCACCGGGGAGCAGCCGCCCCGCATATAGCCGGTCAGCGGCAGCAGCTCCTTCATATGGACCATCTCCACCCGTTTGTCCCCGGCAGCCTGGGCGCATTTTTTCAGATCCAGCTCCCGGCTCACAGGTATGACGAAAATCAGAATCCCCAGCCGGTCCCCCCGGGTGGTCAGGGTCTTGAACATCCGCTCCCTAAGCTCTGCCTCCGGACCGTCCGGATCGATACCGCAGGGGTCAGCCTCGTCATAATCGTAGGCGCGGGTGCTGTAAGGAATACCGGCGGCATCCAGCAGCCGCAGCGCATTCGTCTTGGTCATAGTCACTTCCCCATCCGCCGGGTCTTTTCCACTGCGGTGACGATGGCCTCCGCCGCCGATGCGCGGAAGGCATTCTTCTCCAGGGACAGCACGCCCTCGATGGTGGAACCGCCGGGAGAACAGACCGCGTCCTTCAGTGCGCCGGGGTGCTTCTCCCCCGCGCCGCACAGGGCCGCCGCCCCTTCCACTGCCTTGGCTGCATAGGCCAGGGCCTGGGCCCGGCTCATACCGCACTGCACCGCGCCGTCAGACAGGGCCTCGATAAACATATAGGTAAAGGCGGGCGTACAGCCCCCCAGAACGCTGGCCACATCCATCTGGGCCTCCGGGCAGGCATCCCACAGTCCCGCAGCGGCCATAGCCTCCGCCAGAGCTTGCTCGTCCTCCGGGCTTGTATCCCTGGAGCACCAGGCCACCAGTCCCTTCCCCATGGCGACGGGGGTGTTTGGGCAGAGACGTATCACCGGCCACTGAGCCCCGGCCATGGACTGGATAGCCGCTGTATCCAGGCCCGCGGCCATGGACACCAGGACGAAATTTCCCTCCCGCGCTGCCAGGACAGGTCTAATTTCCTCCAGGCAGGCGGCCATATCCTTGGGCTTTACTCCAAGAAAGATGAATTTGGAGTCCTTTGCCACCGCTGCGGCATCCGCCGCATGGCAGCCCAGCTCTCCGGCCAGGGCCTGGGCCTTGGCCGCCGTGCGGTTGGACAGGACGATCTGCTCCGCCGGGACGGTCATAGCCGCCGCCCGCGCCAGCGCGCCGCCCATATTGCCCACGCCGATAAAGCCTAACAAGTACATAGTCGTGTTCCTCGCTTCTTTTTATATGTATACGGACTCCTGGACGCCCTCAAAGGTACTGCGATCCGGCAACCTTGTCAACGCAGGAATTACCTGAAATAGTTGCGTCCAGGGCGATGGTGGGGTATAATTATACCATTACGAACGGGTATTTTTCACCAGGGCGAGTCTGCCGTCGTCTCTCCGCCGCAGGCCCGGACAACGGCAAAGGCCAGCACGCGGGTGGGGTCAAGGCAGCCCTCGCTCAGCTTCAGCTCCGCAAAGGCGATGGGCAGCTCCGTGCAGGCCAGCAGAAATACCTCTGCGCCCCGGTCCCGCAGACGGGTCAGGATATCCGGCACAGGGATATCCGCCAGGGGAACAGCCCTGGCCTTCACCCCCCGATATATCAGGCGCATGATCTGGGCCTGATCCGCTTCGTCGGGATAGACGGCCTTTATTCCCTCCCGGGACAGGGCCTTTTCATATACGCCGCTTTGCACCGTCCCATCCGTAGCCAGAACGCCGGCGGTCCTGATCCCCGCCTGACGCAGGACCCGGGCGGTTTCCCCGGGCATATGAAGAACGGGTATCCCCACCGCGGCGGTCACCTGGTCATAGAAATGGTGGGCCGTGTTGCAGGGCATGCACAGCAGCTCCGCCCCTGCAGCCTCCAGCCGCACCGCGCTTTTGCGCAGCTCCGGCACAGGGTCCGGCCCACCATGCAGTATAGCCGCCGTCCGGTCCGGGATGGCCGTGTTGCAGTCGGTGATGATATGGATATGCTCCTGATCGCAGGCGGCCCTGGTCAGGGCGATGACCTTCTCCATCAGATCGCAGGTAGCGGCCGGTCCCATGCCGCCGATAATGCCAAGCGTTTTCTTCACAAGATTCCCTCCCCTGTTTCTTTTTATTTTAAAACACCGGCCGATTGCCGTCAAGGGGCAGCGAAAAAAAAGGAGCCATACCATGAGACAAAGCGGGATATTGCTGCACATCACCAGCCTCCCCTCCCCCTATGGAATCGGGACTATGGGCCGGGCGGCCTATGCGTTTGTGGATTTTCTCCGGGACGCGGGGCAGAAATGCTGGCAGGTGCTGCCCCTCGGCCCCACGGGATATGGGGACAGTCCTTATCAGGCCGCTTCCGCCTTCGGAGGAAATCCCTATCTGATAGACCTGGACAGCCTGGCCGACCGGGGACTTCTGACCGCAGAGGAGATCACCGCCCCCTTCTGGGGCGACGCTCCGGAGGCTGTGGACTACGGGGCGATGTATGACAACCGCCTGCCGCTGCTGCACAAAGCCTTCCAGCGGTTCAGCCCGGATGCCGGATATCAGGCGTTTCTGGCCCGCGCCGGCTTCTGGCTGGAGGACTACACTCTGTTTCAGGCGCTGAAGGAGCATTTTGATCACCGGCCCTGGAGCCAGTGGCCGGAGGATATCCGTCTTCGCACGCCGGAGGCTCTGGCCCGCTATCAGGCGCTGCTTTCGGAGCAGACGGATTTTCACCGCTTCCTGCAATATACGTTCTTCTCCCAGTGGGAGGCGCTGCGCGCCTATGCCCACAGCCGGGGGATACAGATCATCGGAGACGTGCCCCTGTACCCGCCCCTGGATTCGGCGGACGTGTGGGCGCAGCCTCAGCTGTTTCAACTGGACGAGGCCCGGCGGCCCGCCTGCGTCTCCGGAGTGCCACCGGATGATTTCGCCCCGGAGGGACAGCTTTGGGGCAACCCGATCTACGACTGGGACCGGATGGAGTCGGACGGCTTCGCCTGGTGGGTCAGCCGGATGCGCTGGGCGGGAACGATGTTCGACACTGTGCGCATCGACCACTTCCGGGGGCTGGAGAGCTACTGGGCCGTCCCTGCGGATGCGTCGTCCGCCGCCAAGGGACAATGGCAGCCCGGTCCGGGACGGGCCTTTGTGGACGCCATAAAACAGGGCTGCGGCTCCATGGACTTCA
The DNA here is from genome assembly GCA_021203045.1 of Oscillospiraceae bacterium. Taxonomy (GTDB): domain Bacteria; phylum Bacillota; class Clostridia; order Oscillospirales; family Oscillospiraceae; genus CAJOIG01. Next base: position 12,981 of record JAJQBY010000034.1, read on the forward strand.
TCGCGGAGGATCTGGGCTTTCTCACCCATGAGGTGCGGGCACTGCAAAAATACACCGGATGGCCGGGGATGAATGTTTTAAACTTCGCCTTCTCGCCTGACGGGAGCAGCCCCTATCTGCCGAAAAAATACGAGCGGAACGCCGTCTGCTACACCGGCACCCACGATAATATGCCCCTCGCCCAGTGGACGGCGGAGATGACGGCGGAGGAACAGGTCTTTGCCCGGAAATACTTAAAGCTGACCGAGGAAGACAGCTTGCCGGACGGGGTTCTCCATGCGGGCATGGCCTCCCATGCGGCCCGGTTCATCGCCCCCATGCAGGACTGGCTGGGCCTGGGAGCGGAGGCCCGGATGAATACCCCCGGTTCGGGAGAGGGCTGGTGGCGCTGGCGGATGCTGCCCGGCGCAGCGAACGGCGCACTGGCAGACAGGATAAACACCATAACCCGCCGGTGCGGGCGGTAAAAATCATAAAGGAGCGATACATATGAGACGGACAGACAGAGAAATCCGGGACATAAACGAGATCATCCAGGTGATAGAGCAGTGCGACGTGTGCCGTCTGGCCCTGAACGACGAGGAGGGATATCCCTATATCCTGCCTCTGAATTTCGGGATGCGCGTAGAGGACGGACAGATCACCCTCTATTTCCACGGAGCGGACACAGGGCGAAAGTATGAGCTGCTGGCCAAGGACGACCGGGTCAGTTTTGAGATGGACCGGGGCCACAATCTGGTCCTGGACGAGGCCCAGGGCAACTGCACCATGGAATATGAGAGCGTCATCGGCCGTGGGCGGGTGGATATCGTCCCGGAGGAGGAAAAGCTGGACGCTCTTATGGTGCTGATGGCGCACTATCGCAGCGAGGATTTCCCCTTCAATCACGCAGCCGTTCCCCGCACCACCGTTATGCGTCTGACCGTGGAACAGCTCACCGGCAAACGCCGGGCAAAGGCCCGTCCGGCCATGAGCCGGAACGCTGAATAAGGAGGCGCGCAGTCATGGATGACCGGCCTATCGGAATATTTGACTCCGGCGTGGGAGGACTTTCCGCCGTGCGGACGCTTTTGGAGACGGCGCCGAACGAGAGCTTCGTCTATTTCGGGGACACGGCCCGGGTGCCCTACGGCGACCGGACGGCGGAGGATATCAGGATCCTCTCCCGCCAGGACGCGCGGTTTCTCCGCACAAAGAACGTAAAAGCGCTGCTCATCGCCTGCAACACCATCACGGCGAACGCCCTTCCGGAAATACAGGCGGACAGCGGGTCCATCCCCGTGATCGGGGTGATTGACCCGGCGGCCAGAGCCGCAGCCGCCGCCACGAAAGCCGGACGCATCGGCCTGATCGCCACCAACGCTACGGTGCGGAGCGGGGTATATGAAAAGGCCATCGCCCGGCTTCTGCCCACAGCCCGGGTAACGGCGCAGGGCTGTCCCAGGCTTGTGCCGCTCATTGAGTCCGGTCACACCCAGGCCGGGGACCCTGCGCTGATGGAAGCGGCAGAGGAATATCTCCGGCCCCTGCGGGAGGCAGCCGTGGACACGGTCATACTGGGCTGCACCCACTATCCCCTGATCGCCGGGGCGGTAGGGCAGATCATGGGGCCGGACGTCCGGCTGATCGACTCCGGCGGCGCGTCCATCGGAACGCTTCTGGAGACGCTGGCAAAACAGGATGCGCTGGCTGATACGACGGCGGCCGGTCGGCAGACCTATTATTGCAGCGCCCGGCAGGAGGATTTCGTCTCCGTGGCGGAGGCCTTTCTGAGCCGGGATATCAGCGCCATGACGGAAACCGTGGATATCGAAAAATACTGAACACCGGGGAGGCGGCACCATGTCAAAAAAGGGCAGCCAAAAGTTGAAGCTTCTTTATCTGTGCCGGTATCTGCTGCGCAGCTCGGACGAGGAACATCCGGTCACCACAGGAGATATAATCGCCTATCTCGCCCGGCAGGATATTGCCGCAGAGCGGAAAAGCATCTATGACGATCTGGATGCGCTGCGCCAGTTTGGGCTGGATGTCCAGACCGTGCGGCGGGGCGCCGTCACCGGGCACTTCATCGGCCAGCGGGAGTTTCAGCTTCCGGAGCTGAAGCTGCTGGTGGACAGCGTCCAGTCCTCCCGCTTCATCACAGAGAAGAAGTCCCTGGAGCTGATCGGCAAGCTGGAGAGCCTGACCAGCGAGCACGGAGCAAGGGCCCTTCACCGGGAGGTATACGTCCGTGGCCGCATCAAGGCTATGAACGAGTCCATTTATTATAATGTGGACGCAATCCACGACGCCATCGGCCTGGACAGGGCCATCACCTTTCGGTATTTCGAATGGAGTGTGGCAAAAGAGCGAATCTGGAAGCGAAACGGGCAGCTTTATCAGGTCAGCCCCTGGGCTCTGATGTGGGACGATGAAAACTATTATATGGTGGCCTATGACAACGAGGCCGGGTTCATCAAGCACTTCCGCGTGGACAAAATGAGCAGCATCTGTCAGACCGATCAGCCCCGCCAGGGCGCGGAAAATTTCGGTCAATTCAATATGACTGCCTATTCCGACAGCCACTTTGGGATGTTCTCCGGCCAGGTGCAAGCTGTACGTCTGGCCTTCGAAAACGGTCTGGCCGGGGCCGTGATAGATCGCTTCGGCGCCGGCGTGAGCCTTATCCCCCTGGACGCAGAGCACTTTTCCGTCACGGTGAACGCGGCGGTAAACGTACAGTTTTTCGGCTGGCTGTGCGGCTTCGGCCCCCGCGCCAGAATCCTCGCCCCCGCGTCCGCCGCAGCGGAGATGGGCCGCCACGTAGCCGCCATTGCGGCGATGTATGATACTACGCTCTGAAGATCACATGGCACAGCATGTCCATCCAGCCCTCGGCGGTGACGGCCAGGACGATGACGCACCAGAAGCAGATATGATGCAGAACATTTTTTCTCTTTGACATTTGGAAATACCGTCCTTTCTTTGTATGCCCTTATGATACAGCAGATGCTGTCCCATAAAACGGACAGCTGCCGGACGGCGCAAAAATTTTTTAAAAAGGCAGGAAGCTATGGAAAACACACAGGAGAGTGTAACTCCCGGCACTCTTTATATTGTGGGAACTCCTATCGGGAACGCAGGAGATATGTCCCAGCGGGGCATCAGGACCCTGGAGGAGGCCGATCTGATCGCGGCAGAGGATACCCGCCGGAGCGTGGTGCTGCTCAATAAGCTGGGCATCCGGGGAAAGCTGGTGTCCAACCACAAATTCAACGAGCACGGAAAAGCGAAGTATTTTATATCGGAGCTAAAGGCCGGAAAAAGCATCGCCGTTATCACCGACGCGGGCACGCCCTGCATCTCCGACCCGGGCAACGAGCTTATCAAAAACGCCATTGCCGAGGGCATCCGGGTGACAGCCATCCCCGGAGCCTGCGCCGCCGTAGCGGCATTGTCCATCTCCGGGTTCGATCTGAGCACCTTCCAGTTCTATGGCTTTTTCCCCCGGGAAAACGCCCCCCGCCGCAAGCTGCTGGAGCAAATGCGACGGGGCCTGAGCCGCACATGGGTGTTCTATGAGTCCCCCAAGCGTATTATGGACACGGTGGAATACTTCGTCCAGGAGGCCGTCCCCTGCCAGCTGTGCCTGTGCAACGACCTGACCAAGCTCCATGAAATGACCTTCCGGGGCACTCCGTCAGAGGTACGGGATCAGCTCCTGGAAAAGGGCAACTATGACAAGGGCGAGTTCGCTCTGGTGGCAGAGCTTGCGGAGGAATATCTCATCCCCAAGCAGGAGCATATCGTCTCCCCGGAGGCCCTGCTGGTGGATAAGATCGTCCGCGAGGGCTGCAGTCTGAAGGAATCCATCCGCCTGGTGCTGGCAGACGAGGGCTGTACATACAGCAAAAATGAGCTATACGCCGCCAGCCTGCGCCTGAAGGAGCTGCTGGGATAAAGAGAAGCAGCGTCAGGATCGCATGGTCCCGACGCTGCCTCTCTTTTATGCCGCCTGCTGCGCATCCAGCATGGTCTCGATAAAGATCCCATATCCCCGTGTCGGGTCGTTTACCAATACATAAGTAACATGATGATACCGACAGTCACCTGAGCTCCGGGAGCCTTGGATACAGATCGATCACGATCCTTCCGTCATCCCCCTTATAATACTGAATGCTGTTCACTATTTCCTTGAGCAGCGCATTTCGCTCCTCATTTGTCATTTCGTCATAGCTGGCAAGCAGCTCCTCCGTCTGGGGAATGAGGTTGGCATCTGCCGACCGACTGGCCTCCAGCCGGGTCAGAAGCGCCTCCAGCCGCGCCTTTTTTTCCTGGATATCTTCCATTGCAAGGGTGAGCTTTGTCCGCCGTTCCCGAAAGACCTCCAGGGTATACACACCCTGCTCCACCAGGTCACAGGCATTGTCCATCTGGGTCGAGAGCTTTTTCTGCTCCTGCTCCAGCTTTTGGAGCTTCCGCCGGGCCTCTTGGATATCATCTGCATAGCCCGCCGTGTCCAGCTTGACCCTGTAGCCCTTCAGCCAGGAGCGAAGGGCGCTGATGATCTCTTTTTCGACCACCTCAAAGTAAGCGCTTTGATTATGGCAGTTGCGCCCGTTCACACAGCGGAGTCTTGGCGGTGTGTTCCGTTTTGCGGAAGAAGTTGTCCGGCCGATGCGCTTTCCGCAGACCGAGCAGTACAGAATGCCGGCGAAAGGATTTTGCAGTGTGAATTCGTCCCGGACCTTTGCCTCCGGCCTTTTGCCAGTGCGTATATCCTGCGCCCGCCGGAAGTCCTCCTCGCTCACCAACGCGGGATGCAGACCGTCATACAGGCTGTAGGAATTCATATCCCTGCTGCGCTTGATGCGGCGTTTCACAGCGCCGTTTTCCATACTCTTGATCTGCCTGCTCCATCCCCGGCGGATCTTTCCCATATAGATGGGATTGGCAACAATCTGAGAGATCGTGGAATACGTCCAAAGGCCGCCGTGCCGGGTGGGGATGTCGCGGTCGTTCAGGTAATTGGCGATGCTTTTGGTACCCTTGTGGTCCAGGTACAGCGCAAAAATCGTCTGAACGACCGGACCTTCCGCCGGGTGGACCGCCAGCGTATAGCCCTTTTCCTGCTTGAGCTTGGATCGTTCATATCCATAGGGCGCAATGCTCCCAAGATATTTTCCCTCGGAGGCACTGCTGTCGCGCCCTCTGATGAGCCGACGGTTGATGGTCTTGTACTCTCTCCGGCTCATGAACAATCCGAATTCAAAGTATTCCTCATCATATTCATCGGAGGGGTCATAGACCTTCATAGGTGTGATAATCTTCGTGCCGGAGAACTGGAACACCTGGCTGATGTACGCCTGATCCGCACCGTTGCCTCTGGCCAGACGTTCCACATCGACCACAAGGACTCCGGCGTATAATCCGGCGCTCACCTCCTCCAGCATTTTCTGGATTTCCGGCCTTGACGCAATAGACTCGCCGGAAACGACCTCGTAATAGGTTTTAGCAATACAATACCCTCTGTCATTTGCCATCTTGTCCAAAATTGCTTCATGTCTTTTCAGTGTTTCCTCAATACTGAGCTCCGCATAATCCCGGTCAAAGCGTGACTTACGAAGGTACTTGACGTACTGCTCCATAGGGGCCTCCTTTCCGGCTCTATTATACTTGTGATGCAACGCACCGTCAACGGAGCAAACCGCTCCATATTATGGAATATGCCGCAGTCGATACTGCGGCATAAGTTTTACTGATGACTGGGACTCTTGTCTTTTTTCACAGTTCTTCTCTTGTAAGAACCAACAATGATCTGACTGATGCGGTCCAGGCTTCCCTGGGAAGCACCAGTAAAAAATTCATCGTGAATCCGAACGGTCGCGGCCTCCGTCTGCACTTCTGCAACGATCATAGATTGTCCTTCCCGTCGTCTGGCTTTGATTTAGTATCTCATGCTCTCTGGGCGTTTATTCATTATCGTACCACCTTTTACTCATCGCAGCGTTGCCTGCATATAAGCCTCGTCCACAGCCTTTGACTGGCTGTTCTCAACCACGATCAGCGGCTCGTTTTTCAGATGCGATATTTTCAGCATCTTCCAGGAAGTATTCTCCCGCCTCTGTCAGCGCCACAGATCCGGTTGTCCGCTCCACCAGCTTCACGCCGATCTCCCGCTCAAGCTCTGATATTTTGTTGCTGAAGGACGACAAACTCATATACATTTGCTTTGCCGCGTTTGTGAAGCTGCAATTTTCCGCCAGACAGATAAAAAGCCGGAGATATTCTATATCCATGTGGATCACCTGCAATATGATTGGTGTGCATTTTGGTCGCGCAATTCGACTCCGCCGACAGCATACCACATTTCAGCCGTCGTCTCAAATCTTAGAAAATCTTTACGGTCTCGAAGGGCTTGAAGAAACATAATATGAAGTTTGTCAGCTCAACTATCATCAATGCTTATTTTCAGGCTGTCGGCGTTCTGAACGCATACGGGAAAACTGTGGCCGATGCCCTTGCCAAAAGAAAGCTGATTTATGAGCCGATTAAGGCACGGAGGCCTTTATACAAAGCATTTCTCCACCTGAAGAGAAAACGCAGCGCTAAAAAGATAAAACTACACCCAAAACAAAAGAAGAAGCCTTGAAATCACCAGGTTTCAAGACTTCTTCCTTGGTGCGAGGGGCGGGACTTGAATAATCACGGCCTCGTATTTTTTGTATCATCCAGTGCCAGAAAGTACCGTATTTCAACGGTTTGCAGGTTGGGTGAATATTACCAAATATCATTTGTGGTTATTCTAAGGTTAGTACCAATCGCGCCGGGGCTGCCGCCCCTCCTGCCCGTTTTCTTTTATTCTTTTCTGTTACTTTACTTCCCTTTACTTGACTATACTATACTTTAGTGTCATCTTTTACCGCTTACAAATTTATTCAACCATTCCCTGCGGTGTATTCCCGCGTCCCTTGTTATCCGTTCCGCGAGGGCAGGACCACTTCTGTGGGACAGGTCTGGATGATATCGCCGTCCAGCGTTTCCGCCCACAGGGCAAATTCTACGCAATGCTCACCCTTGTCGTTGACATACTTGTCTGTGGCGACAGCCCTTCCGATCACGGTGTCTCCCTCAGCGCCATGGCGATCACAGTACCGACCTTTCATACCCGGGACCTTATCGAACATCTCAAGGCTCAGCTTCTCAAGCCGCATCTCCTTGAAAAATGGGTAAAGCCTCCATCCGAAACGGCTTATCCGCCCCTGGTTTCCGATATAGTTCGTGATCGTCCTCGCTACCAGAAATGCCGCGTCCGTATTATAAAATACCATGCGGCTGCCCTGGTTGTTCCGTCCGCCGAAATGGACGGCCGTCTCGTCAAGAAAGCTCCCGTACCGGTCCCGATAGACTGTGCGCGTATAGCTTCTATCCAGCAGCTCCTCCCGTGTGAACAGGTATTCCGGAGGGATCGGCTCCCAGGCGACAATATGCATATAGGTCACAGGGCCGTCGCTGCAGGTCTGTGGTATTTCCGCTCCGATCTCCACGTCCTCCCAGTACAGCGGCTCTTCGCCCCGGATGCTCTCCTGATCCCAGATCTTTTCCATCCGGAGATAGTCCTCATCCGTCGTGTAGTGAGCAGGCGGCAGATAGGACTCCCACTCCCTCATATTTTCTGAGTAGTCCCTTGGCGGTCGGCCGTCCAGAAATTTTTTATATCCCTCTCTTGTATAGATAAAGCTTTTATCCAGCTCTCTGCCGTCATCTCCGTATATGCTGGTAATCTTTTGAAAATCGAACACCCGCAGATCGCTGCCCGGGCTCGTGACATCCCGCATATCCGTGCCGGTCTCCAGCTTTACTACCCGCTGGCCAGCGCACAACCGGTCGCTGTAGTACATATCGCCCCCCAACGCGGTAAAATAAAAGGAATCCGCGATCGTCCGGTCAAAGCGAAGATCTGTAGCAGCGCCCGGCGCTATCTTCCGATGGGCAAAGCCCGGCATGACCGGAACGCCTGGAAGTCCCTGAGACCGCGCATAGTCAGGATCGTTATACAGCCGGTCCCATGGGTTCCAGCGTTTGTTAAACTCCAGTACCTCCCGTTCATCTATGGTCTCATAGGATGAACCGGCCCCGGGAGTCTGCGGCTGGAACGCCTTGACAAAGCCAAGGCGTTCCTCCACCTGAGGACGTTCCCATTCCAGATATTCATGTGGGATAAAGCATTGGTTCTTTTCCTCTGCCCCCATCATTCAGCCTCCAGAATATCGGATATATCGATCCCAAGAGCTTCCGCTGCTACAGACAGGACAGTCTTCATTTCATCACCCTTGCCCTGCTCCACGGCGTTGGCCAAGGCGTTCTCGCAGTCCAGACGGAAGCTCTTCTCCGCAAAGATTTCCTGTGCCTCGCCTTCCACGAAGGTGACCGTAACACCCTCAGCTTCCACCGCCTCCACGATGGCGCTCTCGCTCTCCGTCACCTGATCAATGGAAAATTGCAGCGTAGCCAGTCCGGCCTCGTTAAATATCTCCTGCTGTTCCGCCGTCAGGCTGTTCCAAGTGTCCAGATTCAGAGTAAAGAAGTTACCGAAGGACACCAGGCCATAAAACACCCAGTAATCTGCCACTTCCTGCCAGGAATTGGAATATGCAGCACCCATGGTCAGGTCTGTGCAGTCCACTACGGCCCTCTGCAGAGAGTCATAACCCGCGCTGCTCTCCATGGAGACCACATTCAAACCATAGTCCTTCTGCAAAGCGCCAGACTTGCCGGTACCGAATTTTTTGCCGGCCATGTCTTCCAGGCTGTAGGCCTCGAAGTTGCAGTAATAACCGGAGCTACCGTTGAGGGAATAACCGACATAGTACAGATTGTTATCCGCAAACTCATCCCGGATGAGCGTCGAACTCTCCTCGTTGTCGAACAGGACATAGTTTGCATAATCCACCGTTCCCTCATAGCCAGTGCAGGTGCTGTTGGGGAACTGCGCCAGGGGGATCAAGCTGCCGAACGGGAGTTGGTTCAGGGCGCAGATGTCCGCAGAGCCACTGCTGACCATCTCGAACTCCTCCGCCATGCTGCACATCGTGCCACCCCAGAAGATCTCAAAGGTGATCGTGCCGCCGGATGCCTCCGTCACATAATCGCAGAAATACTTAATCACCTGACCTCCGTCCTCGCTCTCATTTTTGTTACTGGCAAAAATCAGCGTGACGGGGTTTTCCGCTTCGGCTTCCTTGGCTTCTTCGGTTTCTTCGGCCTCCGTAGCCACCTCTGTAGTTTCATTCGCGACCGACTCACTTACAGCACTGCTGTCATCGGACGTTTGGGAACCGCAGGCACACACGGAAAGCAGGCATACCAGCGCCAGCATGAATGCAATAATACGTTTTGTCATTTTTTAATTTCCTCCATATTTTTAATAACAGATTTTCGTTGAACAAGATGTAAGGGAAAGGCGCTAGCCCTGGAGGGCCGCAAGAAGATTGGGGAGCCAGCTGATAGACCAAGGCAATACGGCTATCACCACAACCACAATCAGCTCCGCGATCACGAAGGGCCAGACGCCCTGGAAAATCGTCTGCGTCGGCACCCGTGTAACATTGGAAATAGTGAACACACCGGTCCCGATAGGCGGCGTGATACCGCCGATAACGCCCGCCATGACACAGATGATAATCAAGACGAACGGGTCAAAGCCCATGCTGTCTACCAGAATAGGGAAAACAACCGGAACCGTCACCACGATGACCGCCAAAATGTCCATCACACAGCCCGAGATCAGGTAGAACACGATGATCAGCGCTACCACAGCAAACACCGGCAGTCCGGAGTTAGCTACAGCATTCACAAGCATTGTGGTCAGGCCGCTCAGCGATATCATACGGCTGAACATAGTACCAGAAACGATGATGAGATAAACGCCGGCAAAAATATGGGCGCTCTCCCATGCAGCGGAAAGGATCCTTTTGACTGGCACTCTCTTGAACAGAGCGTAGATCACCACCGCACCGGCGCCGATCGCCCCGCCCACTGTAGGATGGAACCAGCCGAAAAAGGTGCCGCCGATGATAAGCATGAACAGAAGCGCAATGGGAACCAGAAGCTTCAGGGATGCCAATTTCTCCTTCCATGTGATCTGACGGTCTTCTTCTGTCACAGGGGGCGCCTTTTCAGGGTGGATGCGCAACTCGACCCACACGATAGCAAACATAACGATTGTCGTCAGAATCCCCGTCGCCAATCCATACATCAGTGCCGTGCCAACGGAATAGCCCGCCAAGATGGATATCTGACAGATAGGAACGCTGGGAGGTATCAGACCAGACAGGGCACCGGAGGCTGTAACGCAGCCCAAGGACAGCTTCTTATCGTAGTCGTAACGTTCCATCTCCGGCAGAGCGATTCTCGCAAAGACAATGCTTCCCGCGTTGCCGTTGCCGCAGCACGCCCCGAAGATGGCGTTTCCTGCGATGGTGGTGTACAAAAGGCTACCATGCATTTTACTCAGTAGGCACCGCATACTGTTGTAAGCCCCCTGTGCAATTCCTGTTTCCGTTGCCAGGATTCCCATCATCGTGAACAAGGGCATAATGGCATAGGAATAGGATGCGGACAGTGTGAACGGACCGTTCGTGAACTGAGTCAGTACCATGGTCGGTCCATACATCCATAGAATACCGGCGATGCTAGTAGCAAACATGGATATGATGACGGGGAAGCCAATGACGACCAACACAATCATTATAACGAACATGATAATGCCGATCATTGCAGAAGAGATCATTCGGACACCTCCTTGTCGCCTGTTCCCTCTTGTCCCTTGGGCTCATAAATGGACAAGCCGATAAATTCCCGGACCACCGACCACAAAAAGCTGATGGTTCCCAGACCGCAGCCCACCGTATACACGACGCCAAATATCCAAATTTTAAAGGACATCTTGGCAAAAGCGTCTACCGAGCTGCTCTCGCCGGAAAGGAATTTCGACATGGTAACGACATAGCCCCGCTGGGTCAGAAACGCCATCACAGCCGTAGCCAGCAGTAATGATATGATACGGATCGTCTTTGATACTGCATGTGACATTTTTCCTTCAAACAGATCGACCCGCGTGTGGCCGCGCTCCAGCTGCACATAAGCAAACGGCGGGTAAACGATCAGAATATTCAGATATGTCACCCACTCCGTCGCACTGGGGAGTGCTGAATGGAACAGCTTGGCCAGGATCACATCTATCAACGACATGAGCATAACGACGATCACGGCAAAGCCGCCTACATACGATACACCTTTCATAACCCTGAACATACCCCGGTCAAATTTCAGCAGCCATACCGGGATGGCTTTATTTTTCATATATTCTTCCCTCCTGCGTTGTATCATACTGTTTCGTCCGGACCGCTCACAGCATTGGAGGCACGTCTGCCTCCACGGCCCCGTTCTCGTTCGTTAAAGCAAAAACGGTCTTTGCGTAAGTTTATTATACGTGTCTTTGTCGGTTTTTGAAACAGATTATTTTGTGATTATCCTTGCAATATTTTGTAGAAATGTTACAATGACCAAAAGGCTTTTAGGGGGTACACTTTCTTTATGATACTGAGCTTGTGGACGGTCTCGGACTGGTTTGAACGCCATGGTTACCAGGTTTTACTGGAAAACATGCCACATAACGATACACTCGTTGAGTATCTGCACCTTTTCTCAGATGATTCTGGTGCAGCAACCCAGGGCGTCTGCCAGGCGCAGGGAGAGCATTGCCGCATCTCCGCCGGAGACGGTTGGCTTACGATCCTGCGTTGTACCGTCGCCCAAGCTGTCTCTGAATTTTCGAACATGCAGACGGTTTTTTCCCAGTGGGAGCGAGAATGCCTGGAATCCCTTGTTTATGTGAGAAAATTCCAACATCTTGTGGATATTACCGCCAAGATCCTTCCGCACCCCATCTGCGTCAAAAATAATGAAGAGATTATGTTTGGACAGACGGAAGATTTTGAGCACTCTGTGGAGAAGGCCACCGCCCATGTGCATCCGACAAAGAAACATACCCTGCCAGAGCCCTCCTACAGGGAACTGCAGGAGGCAAAGGATCCGATCCTCTACTATTCTCCTATTTATCATTCCAATATCGTTCAGGTGAATCTCTGGCAGAAAGGGCAGAACGTAGGAAAAGCGATCATTCTGGAAAACGGCATTCCCTTTACGCAGGGCGATCTCTTTCTGCTCAAAAAGCTGAGTGAATTCATGAACACCTTCGTTGCCTACGACCGAAGCAGCCTTTTTTCCGGGACAGGTGTTTCCACTGTTTTGGTAGATCTGGTCCGCAGCCGCCAGACTTCTGAAGAAAATATCTCTTCAATTTATCGGGTGAAGCACTGGTCCTATGAGGACGAATTCATCATTCTTTGCTTTCAGGACGTGTTTGACGGGGAAACGCCTCTGCGGCGCTCCCTGCGTTCCACGCTCAGCGCTCATTTCGAGCACTGCCAGCTTATTTTCTACTGGGATGTGCTGGGCATCATAAACGTCACAAAAAGCGGCGGCTATCCCCTTGTAATAAAGCAACTGGAAACGCTTCTCTCCGAGGACGGCATGCTATGGGGAGCCAGCTATCCCTTCAAAGGTCTTGAACGGCTGAGCGATTTTTACCATCAGGCACAAATCGCCATGCGCTACGCCAAGCAGTCTGGCCAATCCTATGGAAACATCTTTGATTGTGCGCTACCCTATATGACCAACGTCATCCGCGAAAGCGAGCACGGAGAATATATGCTCCATCCCGATGTAGGCAGACTTCTCTCCATTGACATGACGGAAGGCACAGAGCATGCACGCACGCTGCTCAATTATCTTCTCTCCGGCTGTAATTACACAGACACCGCCCAGAAGCTGGGCGTTCACCGCAACACGATCATCTATCGGATCGAAAAAATATCCAACTTGATGCTCACGGATCTGCACGACACAGAAAACCAAAAACTCCTGATTTTTTCCTGTCTCATTATGGAAAGCTCCTTTCCCTCAAAACAGGACAAAAGAGGCTGACAACACTAATGTAAAGGAGGGCGTGAGACCCATCTCACCGTTATTCTATGAATATTTCCCATTACGACCTGCGCAGCGCCCTGTCGCTGCTGCGAGAAAACGATATGCTTCTCGAGACCTCCGTACCGGTGGACCCGGAAACCGAGCTGTCCGGTGTATATCGATATATCGGTGCCGGCGGGACCGTACAGCGCCCCACGAACGCCAACGGCCCTGCTATGCTTTTCAATGATGTGTCCGGTTTTCCCGGTGTGAAGGCGGCTATCGGCGTGGTGGGGAACCGGGACCGAGTCGCTGCGCTGCTGGGTTCTCCAAAGGAACAGTTAGGATGGCTACTGTGCCAATGCGCTCTGCACCCCATCGATCCGATCGTGTCCCCGGAGAAGCCGCTGTGCCAGCAGGTCGTCCATCTCGCCTCCGATGCGGATTTCGACATACGAAAGATCGTCCCCGCGCCCAAGAACACGCCTTTGGACGCCGGCCCCTACATCACCATGGGAATGTGCTACGCCACCCATCCGGAAACCGGCCTTTCCGATGTGACCATACACCGTCTCTGCCTTCAGGGGCCGCATGAGCTGAGCATATTTCTGCAGCCCGGCTCACGGCATATCGGCGCCATGGCAGAATATGCCGAGGCGCACGGACAAAACCTCCCCATCTCCATTTCCATCGGCGTAGACCCCGCTATCGAGATCGCCTCCTGCTTTGAACCGCCCACCACGCCTTTGGGCTTCAATGAGCTGTCCATTGCGGGCGCTGTACGGCAGGAACCGGTCGTGCTAACGCCCTGCATATCGATCCCGGAAAACTGCATAGCAAATGCCGAATTCGTTATCGAGGGCGAGATCATTACCGGACATCGCGTCCAGGAAGATAAAAACTCCCATACAGGCTACGCCATGCCTGAATTCCCCGGTTATGAGGGCAGCGCCAGCTCCGCCTGCTGGGAGATACAGGTGAAAGCCGTAACGCACCGGTCAGAGCCGATTCTGCAAACCTGCATCGGTCCCTCCGGCGAACATGTTTCCATGGCCGGCATCCCCACAGAGGCATCCATCCTCAACATGTTGGAAAAGGCCATGCCCGGGAAGGTATGCAATGTATATGCCCATCCCTCCGGCGGCGGAAAATACATGGCCATCCTGCAATGCCGGACAACCGTCCCCACAGACGAGGGCAAACAGCGTCAGGCCGCGCTTCTGGCGTTTTCGGCCTTTTCTGAGCTGAAGCATATTATTCTGGTGGACGATGATGTGGATATTTTCGACTCGGATGATGTGTTATGGGCTATGAATACCCGTTTCCAGGGGGACAAGGATATCATCACCATCCCCGGCGTCCGCTGCCATCCTCTTGACCCCAGCTCCAGCCCCGATTATAGCCCGTCGATTTCCCACAAGGGCATCTCCTGCAAGACGATATACGATTGCACGGTGCCCTTTCATCTGAAGGAGCAATTCAAACGGGCGGCTTTCCGTGAGGTAGACTATACAAAATGGCTAAAAAAAGACTGATCGTCGGCATCACAGGCGCCTCCGGCGCGCCCCTTTCCATAAGACTGTTGAAAGCACTGCCTGCCTATGATATAGAAACACATCTGGTCGTCACCCGGGGCGGTATCCTGACACTTCAGGAGGAATGCCGCATATGCCCCGAGGATATCTTCGCCCTGGCGGATGTAAGCTATGACAATAACGACATAGGCGCAGCGATCGCCTCTGGCAGCTTTGACGGCGCTGGCATGGTCATTATCCCATGCAGTATGAAAACCGCAGCTGGCATCTGTTCCGGTTACAGTGACAATCTGCTTTTGCGCGCGGCGGATGTGACCATAAAGGAGTGTCGTCCCCTGATCCTGGTTCCAAGAGAGAGCCCCCTTTCGCCTATCCATCTGCGAAATCTGCAGGAGCTGGCTGGCTACGGCGTCAGAATACTCCCTCCCATGCTGAGCTACTATCACCACCCGCGCTCCATCCAGGATATGGAGACCCATTTTATCGGCAGGCTTTTGGATATGCTGGGCCTTCCCGTAAAGGATCTCCCCCGCTGGCAGGGACTGCTATGAAAAAACAAATACAGGTATTAGGCCGCGTGATCACAGCGACGATCGCCCAACTGGATGACGGCCTGGATGTCAGCCTCCTGGGGGGCGATATAAGCCACATCGGCGCTGTCAGTCTGGCCGGGACGGAAGGACTCACCGGAACGATAACGCGCCCCGGGCATAAGGAATACGTATTGACAGAAAAATGGGCCTTGGCCCTTGCTGATCGATATAAAGTACCCGTCACCGTCCGCGGCGGTATTCATTACAACAACGCTACTTCTGAGCAAATCGACGCCATCATCGCCGGCTGCGATGGACTATTACGAATGATATGCAGCGAATTTATCTGCAAATAATATAATATGTGGTACACCCTGGCTTATCCTTCAGCCGGAAAGCGGGCATATTATTACGGAAAACTGCTTATAAATGCGAAAGTTCGCAATAAGGAGAATATCGCGAAACCTATAAAAAAGGACATAAGGTATGATAGAAATAAAACACCGCTGTTCCTATGTGAATATGAAAAATCCATTCTACATCCATTACCACGATGAAGAATGGGGCGTACCGGAGCACTCTGATCAGAAGCTCTATGAACTTTTGATTTTGGAGTCCTTTCAAGCCGGGCTGTCCTGGGAGTGTATCCTGAACAAGCGGGAAAACTTTCGTGCTGCCTTTGATGAATTTGACATCAGCAAGGTTTGTGCCTATGATGAAGTGAAGTGTTCGGAGCTACTGAATAATCCCGGTATCGTCCGCAATCGTCTCAAAATCACAGCGGCTATCAGGAACAGCATTATTTTCAGGGAAATCCAGCATGAGTTTGGCTCTTTCAACGCATATATCTGGGGCTTTACCAACGGCAAGACCATTGTGGAGGATTATCACACCCGCACCACTTCCCCACTTTCCGATGCTGTTTCAAGCGATTTGATGAACCGAGGCATGAAGTTTGTCGGCTCCACGATCATCTATTCTTATCTTCAGGCCATCGGCGTCCTGAACGCACATGGGGAAGAATGCGATTTATGTCCTTGCAAAAGGACGCCGATTTAAGTATATATTCTGACAATATTTTCCTCAGGTTTTTTGTCACAGTTGTTTCTAAACAGGAGGGCAGCAAATTCATCTAGCCAATAAAGTGAATATAAAAGAAGGGAGCGCTGCAGTTTTCATTCTGCGGCGCTCCCTATTGCTATGTCTCTACCTCATAGTCAAGAAAATCGGCAAATACTTGACCATAAAAACGTGCCTTCTGGCCGAAATCCGTTAGACCAGGCTTATGAAGAAGAACTGTGTACTCACCAGTCATACTACACCGTTACCGCAGCCACACCTCATGGGGCGGCCGGGGTGCCGTGAGGGGCCTCAAGTCCAGCACGATGCCCGGGCTGGCCCGCCCTGGGAAGCTCGCCTCCCAGGGACCCCCCATGTACATAACCAGGGGGTAACCGTTACTTCTACTGATGAGGTGAAGATCAAACTGGATGAGGCTGACAATGCGGCAGCATTGGACGACGTTCGCTATACAGAGGAACAATCGATTCCTGGAGCAGACACGCATCAGATTATCCTCAACATCTCCTTCCTCCGTTATCCTATTCCTGCCCCCAGGCGACCATGACCTGCTCGGTCTCCAGCAGTTGCTCGTAGGACTGGATATACAGGGGCTCCAGCTTTTTGCGGATATCCTCCTGCG
>JAJQBY010000088.1 GCA_021203045.1 Oscillospiraceae bacterium
GCGAGCATCCCGGAAGGATGCCCGCCGTATTTGGGTTTTACCGATTTCGCGTTCAATCATCTGCCGCGGCACCAGCGGAGAAAGGTATCCTGGCTGATACCAAGCCTTTTAGCCCCCTCCCGAGAGGATATCTGCCGGGTGAGCCAAAGGCTTTTGACCTCCTCAAAATCGTCCGGCAGGGGCATTCTTGGACGGCCGAAGGCTACGCCCCGCTCCTGGGCCGCCACGATGCCCTCACGCTGGCGCTCCTTGCGCCACTGCCTCCGGTCCTCCACAGCGGCCAGCTGCCCCTCCAGCTCGGTCACTCGGCCTTGCAGGGCGGATATGGCCTCCATGGCCTCCCCCACCGGCCCCGCGAGGGCGGGGTCGGTTTCGGTCAGCCCGGCGCGGATACGCTCCAGGTCAGTCAGAAGCTTTTCATAAGTCGCCGTTTCCGTCATTACTGGTCTTTCCTTTTCTTCACAACGGTCACCGCCGCGACGCCGCCAGCGCACAGGAGCAGAAGGCCCAGCCACAGCAGGGCGTTGCTCTCATCCCCGGTAGAGGGGGACGTAGCCGTAGTGGTAGGCGTCACCACTACCGGCGTAGTGGTAGGCGTCACCACTACCGGCGTAGCAGTGGGCGTCACCTCCGAGGTATCAGTGGGCGTAGCGCTGGGAGTAGGCGTCACGGTGGGCGTATGGCTGTTGGTAATCACATAGCCCTTGGTCATATCGCCGGTGACAGTGCTGATATAGCCCTCCGCCGCAGTCTCCTGCACGGTGTAGGTATTCAGCTCTCCGTCCGTGTACTCATCCAGGCCGGTGAAGCTGGCCGTCCAGCTGTTGGCTGCGTTTAGAGTCACAGTCTCGTTTGTGGCCACGCCGTTTTTCACCAGGGTCACGGTGACAGAAGCGGGACGGATGCCGTCCTGGTCGTTCCCGTCGCTCCAGGCCTTGGTTACGGTGACGCTCACCTGGCCGGGGGTGTAGCTGTTGGTGATATCATAGCCGTCATAGGTGGTGGTGTAGCCCGCCACAGCGTCCTCGGTAATGGTGTAAACGATCTCCACGCCGCTGTCGTATTTGGGAAGGCCGGTGAAGCTATAGCTCCAGCCGTCCGCCTCGGTGATCTCAGTGCTTGCAATTTCCTCGCCGTCCGCATACAGCCGGACGGTAATGCTCTCCGGCCGCTTGCCGTCCTGGTCATTGGCATCGTCCCAGGTCTTGCTTCCGCTGATGGTAAGGTATACATCTCTGTCATTGGTAAACGTCACGACAGCGGTTTCATTCTCCGTCAGGGTACCTTCCACATTTTCCGCCGCAGCCGTATATCCATCTTCGTTGGCCTCGGTTTCCTCTACCACATAGGTGATGCCGGCAGGCAGGCTGGTCGCCGTAACGCTCTCTCCGTCCTTCAGGGTGAAGGACGCCACACCGTTTTCAAATGTCATATCTCCGTAGGTCCCGCTGATAGCGTCCCCCAGGGTCACGGTAAAGTGGAATTCCGTGGTCTTATCGCCGTAGTTGCCGGTTACGGATTTGCTCACCGTTAAGGCCGCTTCGTGATAGGTATTGGTAATCTCCACAGCATAGCCTTCGCCGGCTGCGACCGTGTCGGAAATCTCCGCCGTATAGTAATCCGGCGTTACCTCCCGAACAGAATAGTTCCCATCGGTCGGCAGATTCTCAAAGGTATAGCTCCATTTCCCGTTCGCGTCAGCACTGACAGTGACCGTCTCGATCACATAATCCGTCCCATTGTAGGTATTGACTAGCTGCAAGGTGATGGTATCGGGCTGATTTTCCTCCGGGTTTCCTTTATGCTCCCAGGTTTTTGTGACAGTAAGCTCTGTGGTTTCGTTCGTGCCGATAACTACGCCACCGTTGCTGCCGACACCGCCGCCATAGGTCGCCGTGTTTCCGGTGATATAAAGCGCAGCCTGCGCCTCGGCAAGCGCTGTCGCCGAGCTTTCCACAACCGCTATAGCTGCTGTATGGGCCGTTATCTCGCTCAATACCGTAAGCTGCTCGGAGTCCGCATCATAGCGTCCGCCGCCCGATGAGCTGGGGTAGAAGTCGCCGATACTCACCATATAGATGGAACCGTCTTTATAGTAGCTTATCTTTCCGCCGCCGAGAAGCCTATCCGCCAGCGTCAGACTTGTCCCTTCGCTGTAAGCAAAAACAATATCATCGCCCGCATCATCCGCTGTGTTGGACGTGACTGCGCCGCCATTCGTCACATAAATTTCACCTGTTCCTGTCGGGCAGAACCACATACCGCCGCCCTGCTCGGCGCTGTTATTTGTGACAAGCACATTATACATATGCAGCGTGGTGAAATAGGTGCTGTTGCCTTCGCTGTATACGCCGCCGCCGAGATACGCCGTGTTATTTGTGATATATCCCGCATTCAGCACCACACCGTTAGAGTAGGAATAAATACCGCCGCCGTTTTGCGCTGTATTGCCCGTGATCGTGCCGCCGTTCATAGTGAAAGATGCATCAAAGCCACCATCATCAACAACAGAGACACCGCCGCCGCTATATCCATAGTTGTAGGAAATAGTGCCACCTTCCATCGTGAAGGACGAATTTCCATCTACAAATACCGCCCCAGCGGCATTTGTAGTCTTCGGCGATGTATTGCCGGTAATGGTTCCATCATTCAGCACGAACTCCGCCTGCGCACTATTCTTCACGCTGTACAGGTAAATGGCCGCGCCGCGGAAGCTGGAATTGTTCTGGATAGTGCCTCCGTTTATTTCCCCGTAGCTTTCGCCGTACAGCAGAATGCCCGAGGACAATACGCTGCTGTAAGAGTCGCCACTGGTTTCATTATCCTGTATCACACCGTCGTTGATGATGACCGTGCCGCCGTCAGAAGCGCGAATCACGCCGCTATAGTAGCCGCCAACCGTATTGTTCTCTACAACGCCGCCGTTCATGGTAAGCTTTGCGCCGGAACCGACCACGTCAATGACGCCGATACCGCTGGACGTGGTGCTGGTAATTCTGCTGCCAGTCACAGTTGCATTACCGTCTAGCGTCACGCCTCCATTGGTATAAATCACGCTGCCGGAGTTATTCTTTCCGTTGAGAACCACATCTCCCGAGAAGGTAACCTCGGCCCCTTCCGCCACCTCGATTAGATTCGTCAACTCTGCGCTGGAATCGGCGAGAATGACATGGCTCTCTCCCTCTGCGGTCGTAATCATGCCGCTGAAATCCGCAGGGATATTCAGCGCAGCGCTGAGCTTGATGTTTTTGCAGATAGTAATGATCGTTGTTGCCTCGCCATTTTCCGTATAGGTACCGGCCGCCACTGCATCAACCGCCTCCTGGAGCGTCATAGCGCCCTCTTCATCGGAAATGGTGTCGCCCACATCTCCAATCGATCCCTGGCGGTAGACCAGGTCAAGCGTTGCCGTAGAACTGGCATTCTTTTTTGCACCCAAGGAGTCTAAATTGCTAACCGTAATGTCGTCTTCCATGTTGTCGAAAATCAGCGCATTCACGCTGTATGTGGCAAACGCTGTCGCATCTACCTCTGTCAGGCCGCTGCCGATATCAAAAACGGCGACAGACATAAGAATAATAAAATGCTTTGCTTCCCACGGATGTCACGCTGTCCGGGATAACAAGGGTATACCCGGAATAGCTTGTGTCTTCATCCAGTGTAGCCGTAGTATCCGACGATACATCCGTGACTACAGCGCCGCTTTCGACGGAAGTCGTTATATCATTTCCCAGAAGCCAGTTGTTGTAAAAGGCGTAATTGCCAATGGTTATCAGTGTGTCAGGAAAATCCAATGTCTCTATACGAACGCAGCTGCAAAACGCATAATCGCCGATGGAGGTCAGGCTGTTACTGAACTTAACGCCTGTAATATACTTACAGCCGTAAAACGCACCAGCTGGAATGGTATCAAGCGAAGACAAATCAATTACACCAGTAAGAGACGTGCAATTGCGGAACGCATAGCTGTAGCCGCTTGCCACACTCATTTCGGTAACTCCGCTCAGGTCAGGGATGGTTGTCAAAGCGGAGTCATTATAAAATGCTCTGCTGCAAATTGAGGTGATAGTACCTTCGGTCGTCACGCTCTGCAGGCTCATGCATTCTGCAAACGCTCGGTAAGGAATCTCTGAGATATTTGCAGATAGAACAACGGACTGCAATGATGTGCAGTCAGAAAAAAACGTATTGCCCTAAGGATTCAACAGCATCTGGCAATTCGATGGATTCAAGCGAGGAGCAGCTTTGAAAAGCGGCCTCACCAATTTCCGTCAGTGATCCGTCTTCAGCAAAAGTTACTGTTTTTAATGCCGTACAGCCATAGAATGCATACGCTCCAATGCTGGTTAAACTATTTGGCAATGTAATAGCCGTCAGACTTGTGCAGCCATAGAACGCAAGCCGCCCCAAACTGGTCAAGCTATTTGGCAACGTAATACTTGTCAAACTTGTACAGCCATAGAACGTATACGCTTCTATGCTAGTTAAGCAGTCCGGCAGATTAATACTTGATAGACTAGAGCAGTTATAAAACGCATTCAATCCGATACTCGTTACGCTTCCATTAATTGTAACAGTGGTTAAAGACGTACAGTTATAAAATGCACATTTTTCAATACTGGTCACACTTGTCGGCAAGGTGATACTTGTAAAAACACCTGATCTGAATGCATTGGCGCCAATACTGGTAACACCTTCTTCTATTGTTACTGACGTTATTGAACTAAGATAGCTATACCACGGAACATCACTTCTAGTATTCCACGTCGTCATATCCCCGGTGCCGCTGATGGTCAAAACGCCTTCGTCGTCCAGCGTCCAGGTCAGGTTATCACCGCAGGTGCCGCTGGCAACAATCGTATCCGACGCCAAGGAGATCCCATCGTCCTCCACGGACGCAACAGACAGCATGGCCTCCGATGAGACTGTGAATCCCTCGGTAACGAGAATGAGCTCCTCATCATCACCGCCGGAGGTCTCATCGTCCTCCTGCTCAGGCTCCTCCGTTGTCTCCGGAGCAGTCGCAGTCTCAGCCCCATTCGTATTTTCCGGGGCAGACGTGGCTTCGGTCCCCTCCGTATTGTCCGGGGCGGATGTGGCCGCCGGCTCCTCCGTATTGTCCGGAGCGGATGTGGCCGCCGGCTCCTCCGCGTTTTCCGTAGCGGCTGAGACCGCCGGCTCCTCCGTATTGTCCGGAGCGGATGTGGCCGCCGGCTCCTCCGCGTTTTCCGTAGCGGCTGAGACCTCTGTCTCCTCTGAGGCTTCCGAGGCAGCCGCCATCTCCGCTTCCTCCTCCGGCTCTGTGGCAAAAGCCGTCGTCAGCCCCATCAGAGACAGGAGCATAACCAGAGTCAGAAGCAGACTTATCAACCGTTTGCTCATTTTTGTCCTGGTGAATATACAATGTAAGTGCAACAGTCAAAAAGACGAAAAAGAATGACTC
>JAJQBY010000091.1 GCA_021203045.1 Oscillospiraceae bacterium
GTGGTGGCCTTGTCTCCGGTGGGGGTGGTGGGGGAGTACTGGCCGCCGGTCATGCCGTAGATGTCGTTATTGAAGGTGACCACCGTCAGGCCCAGATTCCGCCGGGCGGCGTGAATCAGATGGTTGCCGCCGATGGCGGAGCAGTCTCCGTCTCCGGTCAGGACGATGACCTCCAGCTCGGGGTTTGCGAATTTGATGCCGGTGGCGAAGGCGATGGCCCGGCCGTGGGTGGTATGGATGGAGTTGAAGTCCATATATCCCGCCGCACGGCTGGAGCAGCCGATGCCGGAGACGATGACTACCTTCTCCCGGTTCAGGCGGACCTCAGGGTCCTCCATCAGCTCCTTGATGGCCACAGCCACATCCCGCATGATGATGCCGTTTCCGCAGCCTGCGCACCAGATGTGGGGCAGGTGGTCGATGCGCATAAATTGATGTATCAGCTCGCTAGGCATATCCTCAGCCCTCCATTTCCTTCAGCTTGTCCAGGATGGCGGCAGGGGGGATGACCGTGCCGTTCACCTGACCCAGAAATTCCACCGGTATCTGTCCGGCCACGGATCGCTGGACCTCCAGCACCATCTGCCCGTAGTTGTGCTCCACCACCAGCAGCTTTTTCAGCCGGCTCAGATGGGAGCGCAGCTTTTTCTCCGGGAAGGGCCATACGGTGACAGGGCGGAACATACCCACCTTCTTCCCGGCGGCCCGGGCCTCCTGCACGGCGGTCATGACCGCCCGGGTGGTGCCGCCGAAGCAGACGATGGCGGTATCCGCGTCCTCCAGCATATATTCCTGCACCCGGACGATATCGTCCAGGTTGTGATCGATCTTCTCCATCAGGCGGGTATACAGGGCTCCGGCCACTGCGTTGTCGTTGGTGGGGAAACCGGACTCGTCATGGGCGAGACCTGTGATGTTATACCGCTCTCCCTGGCCGAAGGGCTTCATGGCGGGAACGTATTCCCCCTCCGGCACGGCGTAGCACTGCTTGTTGGCCCCGTCGTGATAGGACATCTTCCGCTTGTTGATGATCAGGTCGTTGGGGTTCGGCAACTCCACGCCCTCCCGCATATGGCCCACAATCTCATCCATCAGGAAAATAACCGGCGTGCGGTATTTTTCCGACAGATTGAAGGCCCGGATGATCAGGTCGTATACCTCCCGCACCGTGGCGGGGGATATGGCGATGACCGGGTGATCTCCGTGAGTGCCCCAGCGGGCCTGCATATAATCCCCCTGGGAGGGGCTTGTGGGAAGACCCGTGGAGGGGCCGGAGCGCTGCACGTCCACCACCACGCAGGGGATCTCCGCCATGGCTCCATAGCCGATGTTTTCCTGCTTCAGGGAGAAGCCCGGCCCGGAGGTGGCGGTCATGGCCTTGACCCCGGCGGCGCTGGCGCCCAGTACGGCGGCGATAGAGGCCAGTTCGTCCTCCATCTGGATGAATTTTCCGCCCACCTGGGGCAGACGCACGGCGCACTGCTCCGCGATCTCCGTGGACGGCGTGATGGGATAGCCGGCGTAAAACCGCATCCCGGCGGCGATAGCGCCCTCGACGCAGGCCTCGTTGCCCTGCATCAAAACAACTTTCTTCTTTGCCATATTCTCAGCTCCTTTTTCCGGCGGCCTGCCGCTCATTCCTCAAGATTTTCAAGATAGATGGCGTAATCCGGGCACCGCATCTCGCACAGACCGCACATGATGCAGCCGCCGTTTTCCTTCAGACGCACCTTTTCGCCCACGATCTCCAGCGCGCTCTTGGGGCAAAAGGCCGCGCAGATGCCGCAGCCCTTGCACCATGCGGGCTCGATTACCAGCTTTTTCCTACCGGCCACTCTGCTCATCTCCTTTTCCTGACATAATGACATTCTCCCTTTCCATTATGCAAATTTTATATGATGTATGATATACAGCGGCGGCGTGAACGCCTGCCGGCTGGATATTGCAGTGCTCCG
The DNA here is from genome assembly GCA_021203045.1 of Oscillospiraceae bacterium. GTDB lineage: Bacteria > Bacillota > Clostridia > Oscillospirales > Oscillospiraceae > CAJOIG01. Next base: position 1,956 of record JAJQBY010000091.1, read on the forward strand.
ATCGTCCTGTCATATCTCCGGCCCGGCAGCCATAGAATGGAGCATCATACTACCGGTCCGGGGATGGATTTGACAGTCATTATATACCTGTCAAAAATCCCTGTCAAGCGATGTTAGAGGGCTCAAATATGACGATTATCACACGTTTTCTGCGCTGGGTGGCTGTGTTCGCCGTCCTGACGCTGGTATTCTGGGGCTTTGCCCCCTCGGAGGCCGGGGCGGTGGACAGTCAGACCGTTTTGACTGTTTTGACGGACGACGGGCCGGTTACCCTTACCATGGAGGAATATCTGCCCCACGCCGTGGCCGGGGAGATGCCGGTCTCCTTCGGCGAGGAGGCCCTGAAGGCCCAGGCTGTGGCGGCCCGCACCTATGCCCTGGCCTGCGCCCGCCATCAGGGGGCCGATGTCTGCACGGACAGCGCCTGCTGCCTCGCTTACCTGGACGAGCAGGCCCTGCGGGACGCCTGGGGCCAGGATTATGACAGCTGCTGGCAGACCGTCACGGCGGCGGTGGCTGCCACGGACGGGGAATACCTGACCTATCAGGGCGAGGCTATCCAGGCGGCGTTCCATGCAAGCTCCGCCGGCTCCACGGAGAGCAGCGAGGAGGTCTGGTCCGCCCTGCCTTATCTTGTCAGCGTGATAAGCCCGGAGAGCTCCGCCGACGTGCCGGGGCTTATCACTACCGCCGCCTTCTCCCCGGAGGCGCTGGCAGAGGCGCTGGGGCTGGAGGATACGGGGGACGACCCGTCCCAATGGATAGGGGAGACCAGCCTGGACAGCGCCGGGCGGGTGGCTGCTATCGTTATCGGGGGCCGGGAGCTGACCGGCACATATGTAAGGACCTGCCTGGGCCTGCGCAGCACGGATTTCTCCCTCTCCTGGGACGGGGAGCAGTTTGTGTTCACCGTGGCCGGCAGCGGCCACGGCGTGGGCATGAGCCAGTACGGGGCCAAGGTCTACGCCGCCCAGGGCTGGACATATCAGGAGATTCTGGCCCACTATTATCCCGGCACCGTTCTGGCGGTGTATGGGGGTTGATTTTTATTTCCAGGACCCTTCTACAGGATGCCATTTTCCGTCCGGGCCTTTTTCGGGCAGGGTCAGCTCGTCGCTGGTGTAGTATACCTCAAACTCCGAGGTGACGAGGAGCTTTCCTGTCTGATCGTATACCTCGCCTGTGCAGAGGGCGGTGTGGCGGCCGTTTTTTATCAGCTTCGATTTCGCTGTCAGGGTGCCGCCGGTGCCGGGGCGGAGATAGTGGATGGAGGCCGACTGGGTCAGCATGCTCCGGCCTGTGGTGGCGGTAGCCATGCCGGTCACGCAGTCGCACAGGGCGAACAGCAGGCTCCCGTGGGCCACGCCCTGGGGATTTAAGCTGTCCGGCGTCATATCCACCTGGCACTCGCAGTACCCCTCCTCCACCACGGTGAAGCGTATCTTATTGAGGCCGTTGAAGCCCCCGTTTTCATTCATAAAGGCTTTGAATTTTTCCATATCCAGCATGGCGCATATCCTCCCCGTCATACGCATAAAGGGACGGAAACATCCTCCGCCCCTTTGCAAAATCTGATTTAGTATATCATGCGGTTTTTGTCCCGTCAATCCCCTGAAAACACCGGATTATTCGCTGTTTTCGAGTTTTTCCACCTGCACGGTCCCATCCCTGAGACAGACGCCGGCGGTGTCGCCGGACCGGAGGCGGCCGTCCAGGAGCATTTCCGCCAGGGCGTCCTCCACCTGACGGCGCAGACAGCGGCGCAGGGGCCTGGCGCCGTATATGGGGTCGAAGCCCGCCTCCGCGAGAGCGGCCAGAGCGTCCTCCTCCACATGGAGGGCGACGCCCTTTTCCGAAAGGCGGCGGCCCGTATCCGCCAGCAGGCGGGACGCGATGGCGCGTATCTCCTCCCGGGACAGGGGACGGAACACAACTATACCGTCCACCCGGTTCAGCAGCTCCGGACGGAAGGTCTGGCGGGCCTCCTCCATGGCCTGGGCCTGTATCTGCTCATAGCGGACCTGGGCCGTGTCCTCCCGGCCGGAAAAGCCCAGAGGGCGGCTCCTGCCGGTGATGGCCCTGGCTCCCACGTTGGAGGTCATCACCACCACGGTGTTTTTGAAATCCGTTTTCCGGGAGCGGGCGTCGGTCAGTACCCCGTCCTCCAGGATTTGCAGCAGCAGGCCCAGCACGTCCTCATGGGCCTTTTCCACCTCGTCCAGCAGCACCACGCTCCAGGGCCGCCGCCGCACCTGATCGGTGAGATAGCCCCCCTCCTCGTGACCCACATATCCCGGCGGCGCGCCGATCAGACGGGAGACGGAATGCTTTTCCATGAATTCCGACATATCCACCCGGATGATCGCCTTTTCGTCCCCGTATACCGCCTCTGCCAGGGTGCGGCACAGCTCTGTCTTGCCCACGCCCGTGGGACCCAGGAACAGAAACGAGCCGATGGGGCGGCCCGGGTCCGCCAGCCCCACCCGGCCCAGCCGGATGGCCCGGCACACGGCGGACACCGCCTCCTCCTGACCTACCATGCGGCGGTGGATGATCTCCTCCAGATGGGCCAGACGCTGACCTTCCTCTTTGGTGAGGCTTTCCGCCGGCACACCCGTCCATCCGGCCACCACCGCCGCTATGTCCGGGGCCTGCACCTGGAGCCGCCCGCTCCCGGCCTGGGAGCGCCAGGCGTGCCGGGCCTGGTCAAGGGCCTGCCGCTGCCGGCGCTCCTGATCCCGCAGGGCGGCGGCCCCTTCGAAGTCCTGCTTCCGCACCGCCTGCTCCTTTGCGGCCCGGAGGGTCTCTACCTTATCCTCTGCCTCCCGGACGCCGGGAGGCACCTTCATCCCCTCCATCCGCACCCGGCTGGCCGCCTCGTCGATCAGGTCGATGGCCTTGTCCGGCAAGAACCGGTCCGTGATATACCGGACGGACAGGTCTACCGCCGCCCTGATCGCCTCGTCCGTTATCACGAGCTGATGGTGGGTCTCGTACCGGTCCCGCAGACCGGTAAGGATGCGTATGGTCTCCTCCCGGGTGGGCTCATTCACTGTGACTGGCTGGAACCGCCGTTCCAGGGCGGCGTCCTTTTCGATGTGGCGGCGGTATTCGTCCAGGGTGGTGGCCCCGATCATCTGTATCATCCCCCGCCCCAGGGCGGGTTTGAGGATATTCGCCGCGTCGATAGCTCCCTCTGCGGCCCCGGCCCCGATAATGGTGTGCATCTCATCCACGAATAAAATCACGTCCCCGGCCTTGTCCACCTCCCGGATGACGGCCTTCACCCGGTCCTCAAAATCACCCCGGTATTTCGTTCCGGCCAGCATGGAGGGCAGGTCAAGAGCCACGATCCGCTTCCGCCGCAGGTGATCGGGAACGTCTCCGGCGGCCACCCGCCCTGCCAGGGCCTCCGCCACGGCGGTCTTGCCCACCCCCGGC
>JAJQBY010000029.1 GCA_021203045.1 Oscillospiraceae bacterium
GACACCTGCTTTCTCGACTGGGTGCTTTTCCCCAATATCCGTCGGGTGCGCCTGCCGGGGACGGAGCATATGGACAGGGAATACCGCCAGAAATGGTTCCATGTAAAGGCTATGCTCCCCATGCTGCCGGTCTTTGTCCTGGGAGGGATTATCATTGCCCTGATGATTACGTGGATTTGGTAAAGGGCTGAAAACAGAGAGAAGGATTGGTGATTTCAGATGCTGGGACGAGTTTTGTCAAGGGTAAATTGGAATTTTGTCTGATAATAGATAAGGTGATTTTTCTATAGTGCACAATGGGCGAGGGCTTCATTCCTCGCCCTTAATAATGCATTTCCCAGTCGATAGCTCTCTAACTTTCTAAATTTCTCTGATTTTCGCAACGAATGCCTCCACGGTTTCCGATGGATGCTTTGCGTAAATAATCCCGTAGGGCATTTTGTAATCCCACGTCATCGGGATCGTTACAATGGATGGAAGAACATCTGCCCATATGTCCAACGTTTCCATCAGGCAGCCGGTTTGCTCACATTCATTAAAAATGTCTGCGTCATAGAAATGGGGTGTGTCTAAAATTGTGATTTTGGGGTGACTGGTTTCGATTTCATCTCTCGGCCGGTTTAATACAGGAGAGTCGCCGCGCTTCACAAGCATGATTGTTTCACCCTCTAAGTCATTCCAGCACAGTTTTTCTTTATTGGATAATCTGTGCTCTCTGGGAGCAGCAATCGCACACTCTCCCTGTTTTATTTGTAGGATGCTGTAATTTTCCTTCCATGTGAGTGAATCGCATGGGCCTACAAAGCAGTCGATTTTTCTCCAAGAGAAGACAGCATCTGTTCCATCTGCGCAGGAATGTCGTCAAACGGGACAATCTGAATGCTGATCGGCAAGGAGCCGTCGTCTATCTTTGACCATAAATCCACCAGCATTTTGCAGGGGCGAAGAATAGAGGTGCCAACTCGAATGGTCCGCTTCTCTTTCCCAGCAATTTCCTAGACTTTCGAGACTGCCTGCTCAGAAATTTTCACAATTCTTTTTGTATTTTTATAGATGGATCGCCCAACTTCTGTTAGGCTCACGCCCTGATTAGTCCGGTCAATCAGTTTTACCCCGATCTGACTTTCAAATTTGTTTATCTGGTTCATCACAGACGCGGGAGTAATAAATAGTTCTTTTGACGCTTTCAAAAAACTTTCCTGTTCTGCGACAATGATAAATGTATAAAGCTCGCGACTATACATGACTTCGCCTCGCTTTTAGTTTTTCTAAAAATGATTTTTACATTTTGGTAGCTTTCATGTCAATGCTCTCCGGATTACAATATAGCCACAGACGGGGCATGGAGGTTCCCAAAGTGGATTATGCAACATTGAATAATGACGTCAAAATGCCAATGGTCGGATACGAAACTTATCAGACACCGGCAAGAATCACAGAAAAGTGTGTCGCTGAAGCACTGCGTGCAGGGTACCGTTCTATAGATACGGCACAACGTTATGGAAACGAGAGAGGTCGGCATGGCCTGCCGCAAATCCGGCATACCCAGAGAAGAACTGTTTATCACGACAAAGCTCTGGGGGTGTCATGGTTATCAGGATACGCTTCGTTCCATTGAAAGCTCTCTGAAAAGGATCAATATGGATTATATTGATCTGCTGCTGATCCATGAGCCTACGGGCGATGTCCATGAGATTTACCGTGCTATGGAATCTTATTATAGGGATGGGAAAATTCGTACAATCGGCATTTCCAACTTCATGGAAGAACGCTATCTGGATCTGGTCAATCACTGCAAGGTGATTCCTGCCATCAACCAGGTAGAAACCCACGTGTTCCGCCAGCAGAAAAAGCTGCGGGAATTGGAGTGCCAGATTGGGACAAAGCATGAAAGCTGGTCGCCGCTGGCTTGCGGTCAGAACAACATCTGGAATAACCCGGTATTAGTACGGATTGCAAAAAGTCATGGCAGGAGCGTTTCACAGATTGCTCTGCGCTTTCTGGTTCAACAGGGAATTATCGTAATTCCCAAAACTACGAATCCTGAACACATGAAAGAAAATATCTCTGTTCTGGATTTTGACCTGGAAGCAGAAGAAATGCAGGCGATCAAAGAGCTTGAGATTGGGCAGAGCTTCTTTGGCTGGTGGCAAAACAGAAAGGTGGTAAAACTTATGGCAAAAAAGATTTTGATTCTCAATGGCGCAGCCAGAAAGAATGGCCGCACCGCGAAGCTGGTTCGCTGCTTCACCGAGGGTGCCCGCAGCGCCGGTCATTCCGTGGATGAGTTTTATCTTGACGGCATGAACATTCATAGCTGCAAGGGCTGCCTGCACGCAGGACGGGACGCACACAGCCCATGCTCTCAGAAAGACGACATGGATCAGATTTATTCTGCTTTCGCTGACTGCGATGTCGTTGTGTTCGCCTCCCCGCTTTATTTCTGGACAATTACCGGGACGCTGAAAACAGCGGCAGACCGTTTGTATGCGGAGCTGGAATGTCTGGGCTTAAATTCCCAAGGGAAAGCGTTCTGCTCATGACAGCAGACGGAGCCGATTATTCTCAGGCTGTCACATGGTATCGTACATACGAACGCAATTTGGGTTGGAAAAACCGCGGCGAGGTTTTAGGCAAAGGCAAAGCGGAAGCAGCCCGGCGTTTGGGTGCTTCCCTGTAAGTAAAGTTCTCAAATCTAATGCAGAAAGGAAAATTAATTATGGAAAAGACAATTTTGGTGGTTGGCGCAGGCAAATGTTTAGGCAACGCAGTTGCCCGCAAGTTTGGGACAGATGGTTTCCGGGTAGTGCTGATGTGCCGCAGTGCGGAACATTTGGCAGACTACCAGCGGGAAATGCAGAGCGAGGGATTGGAAGTCGCGACACAGGTTGCAGATACTGCCGATCAGACCTCTCTTGCCGCGGCCATGCAACAGGCCGTACAGACTTATGGTGTGCCGGATCATTGTCGGCAATTTTGCCGGCGAAACGGCGCTGGCGGCTGTTGGAGCCTGCGGCGTTTTAATCATGGCTTTTCTCACATTGGCAAACGGTTTTTCTGCCGGTGCCTGTGTCCTGATTTCACAATTGTTTGGTGCAGGCGAGGACGAGAAAATGCGCCGCCAGGCATCCTCCTCTTTACTTCTTATGATAGGTATGGGGCTGGCAGCGACGGTGGTGGGTATACTCATCAGTCGTTTTGCACTTCGCCATCTTCTTGCTACGCCGGAAAGCCTGACGGACATGGCAGTCACCTATTTCAAAATATATTCACTCGGACTGGTGTTCCAGTTCGGCTATAACATCATCGCAGGTATTCTGCGCGGAATTGGAGACAGCAAGGCGACGCTTTATTTTCTGCTGATTGCCAGTATCATCAACATCGCACTGGACATCGTGTTTGTCTACAACTTTCGCATGGGAGTAATAGGGGTTGCCATCGCAACGGACATTGCCCAGATTGCTTCCTGCGTGGCTGCTTTTGCTTACACGATAAAAAATATCCCCTGTTTCGGTGGAAATCCAAGGAGTTTACTTTTGAGTGGACGCTGGCCAGACAGACGTTGCAGCGCGGTTTTCCAATGGCACTGCAGCAGTTGATCGTATCGCTTGGATTTGTTTTTTATCCAAAGAGCGGTTAACAGCTATGGGGAAGCAATGACGGCATCTTTCTCCGTTGCCCAGAAAATCGAAACATACATGACCCTTCCCTCCAGCGCTTTGCTGACAACTCAGGCTACCTATACGACGCAGAACATCGGTGCCGGAAAACCGGAGCGGGTGATAACCGGTGCAAAGCATACGGTTATTCTCTCTGAACTCATTTCCATCTACATTTCGAGTCATTTCCACCTATGTTTTACAGGAAATTCCCGCTATCAGTTATCGTATGGTCTGATGGAATGCACTTTTCGGATGGGGACTTGGCTGTATTCTTACATGGGTACATTTTTTCAGAAAAAATGGAAAAGAAATGTCGGCTGATCGCATATCCAACCGAGCCAGTCATCGGCTAAAAAGGACGAGATGTGCCTTTATCGATGCATTTTCTCGGCAAGCGGTGTGACGTGGCTCTACGTTCAAGTCACATACAACAACATCAAATACACCGGCTTCTGCTGCGGGACATATCTCAAAAAGCAGTAAGCCGAACAGGAGTGACGCCTGCTGGGGATTGATTTCCCTGGCAGGCGTTATTTTAGTTAATTGCTATTTCTTTGATGATTGCAATTGACTCTCTTGCTGTTGAGGGTAAAGAATCCTTCTTATAAAACATTCCGTAGGAGAGTTTTGCAGAACCATTGACAGTCAATGTCCATCGGCTTCATCCGGATAATGTCGCAGGACCACAGCCCAGTGGTTGCACCAAGGAGAATAATTGCGTGGTTGCGCTTTCCACCTTCTGTAGACGCATCAATCACGTTAAGAATTCGGTATAATTGGGGGCAAGCAATGCCTCAGTAGATACCTCCGCTGCTTGTTGGTGGCCTGCTGCCCCCAAGCCCCTGTGACCCCGGCCTGTTTGGGCCGGGGTTTTAAGCCGCCTTCGGCGTCTGCTTTTGGGAGACGGGCATGATATTTTTACACTCCGTCTCCCGATGTGCGTTCAATTTTTCAGTTTCTGCTGAACGCTGAACGCAAAAAATCCGGGGTCTACGGTTCGGAATACCGTAGACCCCGGAATGGGTCATGCAGTCATCACCGGCTTTCTTCCTGTTGCTGCTCCTTCCTGTCCGGGCTGCTCGATCTTGATCTCCAGGAAACGCTCCAGATTGTTTTTCGCTGTGAGCAGGTCGATCATTTCTTTTCGGGCTGCTTTCTGGTCGAGATAGAGCTTTTTATTCTCTGCATTCAGCACAGCGTATTCCTGTTTCAATGCCTTAATGGAAGGCAGTTTCTCCAGCCCCAGGGAATCGAAGTAGCGCTTTGCCGACTCATGCAGCACAATGTCACTCCGATGGGCCTCGTAAAACTCCGCCTGTTTTTTATGCGGGAGCTTCTTGTATTGCAGATAGACATCCCGTGTCATGCCATAGGTGCTGATTCCCACCATCGCCCTGTTTTCCTCCTTCGGCCCTGTGGCGGCCCTGGCGGGGCTGGGCAGCACCCTGCAAAACACCTTCGCGGCGGACAACCGGGTGCTGGACATTCTGGAGCAAACACCAGTGACGGAGGAAATTTCCGGCCAGCCGACGGTCGCCTTCCACGGCGCGGCGGCAGAAAATGTAACCTTTTCCTATGGCGGGGAGGAGATTTTTCAAAATGTTTCCGCCCAATTCCCTGAGGGGTAGATCATCGGCATCACAGGCCGCAGCGGCAGCGGAAAATCCACCCTTCTGCGGCTGATCGCCCGATTGAACCGTCCCTCC
>JAJQBY010000030.1 GCA_021203045.1 Oscillospiraceae bacterium
CCTATAAATTTCTCACGGTGAGAAATTTGTGATATTATTTTTTTATAATTCTGATAGAATAATTTTCCTGTCATCCTCCGAAATTTTTAGTTTTTCCATGGTTTGCTCTAAAGTCCAACCCGTACTAGCCATAAGGTTTTGTATATTTTCTATCAGCGTTGAAATGTGGCCCTTTTCCTCTGCCCTTTGGTTCATAACTTGGATTGCTTGGCACACGTCAATTACCTCCTTATTTTCGGATATAGCTATTTCCGCATTCGTGCAGGCGTTGAGAACGTCTACTTCTTCTTTTCCAAGATGCTTAAAGTTTTCATTCGATTCTAACAATTCATTAAGCTTTTCAGCATCGTTGGAATACTTTATAAAACTCAGTACTTCTTGCAGTGACGACACAAACTTATCAAAATCTTCATCCGCTATCGCTTCTGGCGCAATCAGGTTAATTCTGTAGTCGGGTACATAAGGTAATATGGCGGGATCTTGCTCTTCAAACATTTCGTGAATGGACATAGGCCCATCCCATTTTTCGGGGCCAAAATACACTACAAGGGTCACAACCGGCATTAGATGATCGGTCTTCATGAAGCCAGACAAGAACTCATCGCTACCTACACCATGATAGTCCCCAGACTTTTTATGAGACGCAATAGCGGCTTCAACCTGTCTTGTGTACTGCAAAGCATCGTACAGCATATTCTTTACAGCCATAGCATAGTGAATATTGGACTGGTTTTCTATTGCCAGGACAAGATACGCAGTCTTTTTGTCCGTCATGGCTGTAACCGATTTGATTACATCCCTTGTTCTCTGAATGGGTTGCTTAGCTCCACTCTTTCCACCATAGGGAACTTCAATTTCTCTGGTATCGAGTTCTACTAGGTTGTTTGGAGCTATAGTTTGTTTACCGCCATAAATGAAATAGTTGAAAGCATCTGCAAAAACTTCGTTCTTTCTCATGTATTTAATTGTAGCCGCATCCTTCACTCCCAGCGAAACCGCCCCCTTACACCACTGTTGAAAGCCTATCTCTGTATCAATATAATACCACGCATTCGTCTTGTTTACAAGTCAAAAAGAGAAAAATGCTCCGCACGGAAACCCGTGCGGAGCAAAGCGTTAGGTTGTGTTGTATGAACTATGCTATCTTACGCTGTGGGCAGCTCGTCGTCCTTCTTCTTGCGCTTCAGGACGAATACCACGCCGCCAGCCATCACGCCCAGCATTCCGGCCAGAACGAAGGGAACCCAGTTGGTTCCATTGCCGCCGGTAAGGGGCATATCGAACACAGAGCCATCTTTCACAAGATAGGCAATGTCGAACAGCCGGTTAAAGGGCGAATCGCCAGAAGTCCAGTCATCGAGGAAGGTCTTGATAGCTGTGACATCGGAGGCGTTGATCCTGCCGTCCTTGTTGATGTCGCCAGTCCCGGAAGCGGGTGCGCTGCCGCCGTTATTCACGTAATTATACAGGTAACGGTAGTCGGCGTACGTGATGTCTCCATCGCCGTTCACATCATAGATGGTCGTGTCAATGGAATCATCCGCCAGCACATACAGAGTGCCTTCGTATACGGACTCAGCCAGCAGTGTGTAGCCTTCAGGAGCCTGCACCTCTGTCAAACGATAGAGGATACTGCCATCAGCATACAGGTCAGAGAACGTGACCACGCCATCCGTGCCGGTTGTCAGCATACCGTCAGTCAGATCATCAGAGCTGCATCCGCCAGCCACATAGCCATCCTTGGCTCCTGTGGTGTAAGAGTACACAGGTTCCCATGTGGTGCCGCCATCCGTGGAGTACTCCAGCAGATAAGTGGCTCCCGCAAGGGTGTTGCCCTCAGAATCGGTCTTTGTTACGGAAATGGAGCCGGGGCCAATGGGTTCAAACCATACGATCTGGTTCTCATCCCACGGGTCGGAATGATCAGTTATCGTCTCACCATTATAGATGAACTCCTCGTAGCAGACAACCTCCAGTCCCACCAAAGAAGACGCGTCGAAGGTGAACGTCTGTGTAACCGTCTGCTCAGTACCTGTAATCGTTACGGTCTGAGAAGCCTTAATATAGGAGCCATTCACTGTAACAGGAGTACCGTCTGTATAGTACAACTGCCCGGTGATCGTGACCGTCTTTCCAACAAAATCGTTGAGGTAAGTCAGGTCAATGGTATCTGTCAGCGTCGTGCTGGTGGATGCCTGTGCCTTATGCGCACTCAGCCCTGTCGTACCAGTCAGAGTCGTAGAAATCTCAGGGATGAGGGTATCAGTCACGGAGACGGCATCACTAAGAGTATTTCCTGTACTTACGTTAGCAAAGCCATTTTCAGTAGCTTGGAATATGTAAGTATCGCCATAGGTGTTTCCTGTGCTATCGGTGAAGCTGGGATCATTCAAATATCCTTCAGCAGCCTGAACTTCCTTAATCACAAGTGTACCATACGGTACGACTATTACACCGTCCACGGTGTACAGGGTATCACTTGTATACGTTCCACTTGTAAGCAAGCTTCCTGTAAGGTTGAAGCTGGCTCTATAATAGTTCCCGACCTGCACCGTCTGCAAATACCACGTCCTGCTCTCCACCCCGGCCGCAATCGCAGCAGATTCAGAGGTGTAGTAGCCTGCGTAGTAGGTCACGGAGAACACAGCTCCTGCGAGCGACTTCTGCGTAGTTCCGTCATAACCCGTTTTGGTCAGCGTGATAGTCAACGGGTCGTTGCCGGGGACGTTGGAGATCTCCTTGGTGACGGTAACGGTAGAGGAGACAGAACCGGAACCAGTCGTCACGGAATAAACCGTACTGTCAGTTTCAAAGCCCGTCCCTGCGGAAAGCTCTTTGATGTAGTACGTTGTGTTCCGGGCAACAGCAAGATAACCCGTGTAACCGTTGCTTCCAACCGTCAGGGTTCCGATACGGTTGGTGTCGCTCCGAGCGTTGGCTGCGGTGGTGTACACACCAAACGTGGTTCCGACAAGGCTGTAGCAGGAGTTGTCTTCCACGTTCCAACTGGAGTAGCTGGAGTCCACTGTCTTGTGTATGCGCAGGTTGAGGTAGATTATGTCCTCGGTGATCGTACAAAGCAACGCACCAGCAGTAGTTGTATTACCTGTTCCTGCCGAGATCGTGTACACCGTACTATTGAGCTTGTACCCTGTAGGCGCGGTCGTCTCTTTGTAGTACAGCTCTGTGTTGAGCGGGATCGCTATATAGTCGCTGTACCCGCTGGAGGTAATCGTAGCCGTAGCGTATACGTTGGTGCAAACCGAATCCGTGTAGATCGTGATAACGGCGCCAGTGAAGCTGTAGTTGCCGTCTCCCCCCTGGCTTACAATAGTGCTGTAGGACTGTCCGTTCACGGTAGTGCTAGCCGTCGCTTTGGTGAATCTCACGTAGCGCACGGTAGGGGTGTTTTCAACCGAAATCTTGTAGGTAGAACCAGACGAACCAGTTGTGAAGTTACCTGTCTGATTCAGGTTGCTACTGTTGTTGTAGCCCGTACCAGTGGTCGTTTCCTTCCAGTAGTACTTCGTATTGATAGCCAGCGTCAGCGTATCGGATTTGTACGTTCCAGTAGAGGAATCGTACGAAACCGTCAGGGTTCCGACAGATTTTGTCATGGCGGAGTCGGAGTAGATGGTTATGACAGTTCCGGCAAGGTTGTAGGCCCCACTTGCGGCGTTGCTGACGGCGTTGGAGTTGCCGCTGGAAGTTTTTACAACATAGGCTTTGGCGGTCTGCGGCGCATTCGTCAGCGTCACCGTTGCCGGCGAATCTGTAACTGTAACCGTAGTAACTGTCGTATCAAGGATATACCCTGTCCCCGCCTTCAGCTCCCTGACATAGTAGGTAGTGTTTGCAGTGACGTCCATGCTGCCGTTTCCGCTGGAGTCCAGCGTGATCTTGCCGACGTAGGAGCTAGCGCTTGTACTGCCGTTTTTCGCATCCGTCTCATTCGTCCAAACCCCAATCTCCGTCCCTTCAAGGCTGTAATTAGAGTTGCCGGACGTGATCGTCGTGTTGCTGGAGGATTTGGTGATGTAGAGAGGTTGCTCTTCATCAGGCGGGTTATAGACCAAGAATGCGACGTACTGGTAAGTATCAGCATCGTCAGGCACGTAGATATACACAGTCCAGCCAGCCAGATCAGCGGACTTGTAGTTTTCTTTGATATAATCGCCAGAGACTTTTATAGCAGCTCTCAATTGAGAGTAATAGTCAGAAAGGCCGTTTCCGTACTTAGAGTAAGTGGTGCTGCCAGTAGCTATGTACGCGGACGTTTCGTGCATCAGCGTATAAAAAGCATACTGTCCGTTTGTCGTATCGATATCTGTCGCTGTAGAGTTCCAAGTGCCACTCTCAATTGCATCTATGATACCGTCTTCGGTATTCCAATACGCATAAAATTCATCTGTATAAGTCTCTGTATTAAGAAATTTGTTATAGACGAGAGAAGCGACAAAGGCATCTGTGGCAGTGTATTTGTATAGTGAGCCATCCGCACTACTCCAATCAGGAGAATCCAAACTGGGCCGAATGCACACACCATAGCCAGTGTCTCCATCTATAGTTATATTGAATCTAATTGACCAAAAATTGGTGTCCAAATACTTATAAGAATTTCCATCCGAAATAGTCGCATCCGAATAGTAGTCGGTAGATGTATCGTAAGAGAGATCGGCGGTCATGATACCGGAATCATCACTCTCCATCTCTGTCCCATCCGCATACTCACCGACATATTCCAACCCTACCGATTCAAGAATTTCCTGCTCATTATCTTGCCCTGCCGCGGAATTAATTGCGGAAAAAATGCTGGCGATGTTGTCAGTCTCTTCTTGGATGTTGTAGGCTATTGTGAGCATTTCGGCGTAGGTGTACACGGTTGAATAACCGCGCAGCTCGGCATAAGAAGCGATCACTTCATTAACCGCTTTCTTCTCAGCACTTGTCAGGTCATTCCAATCGCTTTCACCTGCAAGGATGCTGTCGGTGTGGCCGTAGGGGTAATAGTAGACGTAGTAATACATGATGGACGCGACGTAATCTTTGTCCATCTCCTCCCCGTTCTCAACCTTCACAAGATATTCTGCATACGCAGCGATCTCCTCATCGGTAAAGGGGTAGGTAACGGAGGAATCGGTAAGATAGTTGTTGATGAAGTCATTAACGGCCTCCATATCACACTCCGCCAACTCCTCTTCGAGCACTTCGGCGGCAGAGACCAGTTCATCCCACGTCAACTCAAAGCTAGCAATCTCCTCTTCACTCATCCCGTCAAACTCGTCCGGGTTCGCGGCGATGTAGGCGGCGGTGATGACCGCATTCACGGCATCCTGCTCTGCCTCGCTGAGAGCGTCCCAGGCATCGGTGCCGGACAGGATCTGCTCGTAGTTGTCCTCAGTGACCTCGCTGTAGACCACAGCGTCCTCATCGGAAACGGACTCGTCAAAGGGATAGGCGACATCCTCGGAAGTCAGGTAGGCGTTGATGAAAGCGTCCACCGCGTCCTGGTCATAGTCCACGGTCTCCTCTTCCTGCTCTTCCTCCTGCTCCTCTTCCTCGGTTACGTCCGGGTCGGTTTCGGGAGTTTCGGGTTCGGCAGGGTCAACGTAGGTGTTGTCGTCCTCGTCTTCCCCTTCCTCCTCTTCCTCTTCCTCGTCGTACACGCCGTTGGCTATGTCGGTCTCGATCTGCTCGATCGCGGCACAAGCGGCGTCATACTTGGTGTAGTCGAGATAGTCGATCTCTGTATTTCCCGCATAATACAGCTCCAGCTTCGCCTCATCGATGGCGTCGAGCTGTGCAATGACATCCTCATAGTTGTCTATGGTGATGTCAGAGGCGGCGGGGAGAGCAGAGATCATGTCCTGCAAGGCCTGAGCCTCGTCAGACAGACCATCCTCTTCTTCTGTTGTTTCGGTTCCAGTGGAACCGCTGTCGTCTTCGTCCTCGTCGAGATCGACGGTGACGATGGTGCTTGCTTCAACGCTGTCAGTGTCAGTGTCATCATAGCTGTATGCTCCGGCGGGAACGACACATAGGGCATTTTCACAAATGCTGAAAGTGCACATCAAAAATTATCAAATTGAGATGATGGCGTATAAAAAGCCTCAGCATGAGACGATCAGGTGAGGTGTTCAAGCCATTGGGCTATAAAGCTGTTTGTGCTTTTGGGGTTTGCATTGAGGCCTTTTTGTATGAAATGCAGGATGAAAATGGTGTAGTAATGGTGTAGTAAACGAGATTTTTTCAAGATTTTTAAGTCGCAATTTAGAACATAATTCTCGCAATCCATCTATTCTCAACGACTTCAACAGTTGCGAATCAAGGTGCCAAATGCAATTCTTGTTTTTTTTAGAAAAGTTTTCAAACTTTCACAATCCCATAAGCAACAAAGAGGCCGCCCCTCCGAGACTCGGAAGGGCGGCCGGGTGACATGGCTTTTTCTGTCACTCCACCAGTGCGACACTCTCAGCCAGAGCTATGGCCTCCTCTGCCGTATAGCTGGTGGAAACATGGAGATCAAAGACGATCTCACTATCGGTGTCATACCAGGATATGACCCAGCTTCCCTCATATCCTTCCAGCATGTACGCCTCATAGCCGTTTATAGTGCAGTCCGTGATATCAAACGCCGAGTTTCCTCCGGCGTCGGTGCTCCCCATAAATTCCTGCTTTTGGGCCTCATAGCTCTCCTGATTATACAGGGTGGACTGTTCCTCATCGGTCCAATAGCGTGCGTAATACAGTGAAACCACTCCATCCCAATCCGCAGTATAATATTCCTTCATTATGGAGATATAGCATCCCCCGTTCAAATCCGCCCAGAGAGTGTTCAGACTTTGCTCTATATCGCTGGAGCTTGTAATCACGATATAGTCCTCCCAGTCAATGTCCGGCTCATAATCTCCCAGCCAGTCATATACTGCCTGTGCATTTACTGCCCGGGTATCACTCTCTGTCTCTCCATCCGCGTACCGATAATCCGCCATAACCCGCTCCGATACGGCGTCGCTGTCGATGCTGTCCAGGGTCGCATAGTCGATGCGCTCCGCCAGGGCCTCCATGTCCGCCATAGTGACGCCTCTGTTTGTGCCATAATAGGTGTCACAGGCAAAATAGCAGGTATCCAGCTCCGCGAACAGCAGTCCATTGGTCGGCCCCAGGGCCAGCTGCACCGTTACGCCGGAAGCCGTAGTATAGCTTTCCTCCTCGCAGTCTGCCGGCAGATCGCCGGTGACAGTACTGAACTCAATAAGGGAGCCTTTAGCGATTCGATAGATATTCATCCCATCGATCGCAGTATCCAGTCCGGCGGAAACGTGGACGGCGTTAAAGCTGCCGTCGTCGTAAATCTCCGCCATACACCAGGCATTGTCCACTCCCGGCTCATATTCCTCCCCCTCCAGCCCAAAGGAGGATATGCCCAAATACTCGCACAGTATTTCTATCGCCTGGTCAGGGTCATCCTCATCTGCATCGATATAGACATTTGCCTGAAGGAGCCGCAGGCCGTATTTCTCCGCTGTCTCATCCAATATATCCGCCAGCACTCCATAGCCCAGACCATAGACTGCACGGTGGGGGTCGCTGTAATCCAGCAGATCCCGTGCGTCATAGTCTACCTGCGAGGAGGCTGTCAGCGCCTCAAACTCCAGATACGCCTGCAGCTCCACCACGCCGTTTACGGCCTCCTCCATCGAGCCGGCGTCCGTTGAATCCGTCACTCCACCGTATATGCTGTAAACAGCATATTCCGAGCCGTTCTCCCGCTGCTCGGTCTCGATCAGCCGGTCTGACAGACTGCACTGATAGGCCGCCAAGGCCGATACGGTGAATGCGGCAATGATCGCCGCAGCGATGAATATGATGCGCGCGACCCGGCGCGGGGCCCGCCTGTCCGATCTTATTTGCTTCATAGCTGGTTCCTTTCCCCGGCAATCCTGCCGGATACGGTCATGTGCCCGGGAAAGGCGATCCTCCATGGTCTCCGGCAGGTTCGCATCTCTGCCAAAAGCGTCATAGAGCCATTTGTCCTGCTTGCTCATGAGATCGTCTCTCCTTTCTCCATCAGGGCTGCAAGCTGCTGCCGTCCTCGCCTTAATCTTGTGGTGACCGTTCCCAGAGGGATATGCAGCATGGCCGCTATCTCCCGGGCCTTGAAACCTTCGCCGTAATACAGTTCCATCACAGGGCGCAGCGGCGGCGAAAGCGCCGCCATCAGGTCATGAAAGACGATGTCCCCGCTGGCATCCTCATCCCCGACCCGCTCCGGCAGCTCATCCATCGTCACCGTTTTATCCCGGCGGCGGATGATATCGTTGCAGTTGTTGATGAGGATACGGGTGAGCCAGGTTCTGAAATACTGAGGCTTTTGCAGGGTATCCAGCTTTTCCCAGCAGTCCAGGACCGTCTGGGCCACGGCGTCCTCCGCGTCCATCTCACAGGTAAAAAAGCTGCGGGCTATCTTATACAGGCTCTGCTTGTGCGCCTCCATGAGCCGGACGAACGCCTCTCCATCCCCTGCTCTGGCCCGCTCTATCATCTCTTTCATAGTCCCCTCCGTCGTGCAAAATTGCTGCGGCAGGCTGTGACAGGCCAAAATCGTTTCGTTCATAGCCACCTCCACACGCGACCGGTCTTGCGCTTTACACCCATTAGACGGCGCGGAGGACGTTTTTATTGCGTGAAGAAAGGAAAAATCAAGGAGCCGGCGCTGTCGCCGGCTCCTTTGGAGGTTATCTCAATAATTTTCCGCCCGTACCTCAAAATAGGACTGGGCATGGCCGCACACCGGGCAGGTCTCAGGGGCCTTGGTGCCCAGCACCATATGGCCGCAGTTGCGGCACTCCCACAGAGTCACGCCGCTCTTTTCAAAGACCTCCTTTGCCTCCACATTATGCAGCAGCTTGCGGTAGCGCTCCTCATGGGATTTCTCGATAGCAGCGACGCCGCGGAACCGCTCCGCCAGCTCATGGAAGCCTTCCTCATCCGCCTCACGGGCCATGCGGTCATACATGTCCGTCCACTCGTAATTCTCGCCCTCAGCGGCGTGAAGCAGGTTCTCCGCCGTATCACCGATCTCGCCCAGAGCCTTGAACCAAAGCTCCGCGTGCTCCTTTTCATTGTCCGCCGTTTTCAAAAACAGCGCTGCGATCTGCTCGAACCCGGCCTTTTTCGCCACGCTGGCAAAGTAGGTGTATTTGTTGCGGGCCTGGGACTCGCCGGCGAACGCCTCCCAAAGGTTTTTCTCCGTCTTCGTGCCTGCATAGGGATTTTTCGCAGGGGCCGGAGCCTCCTCGATCTTCTCAAATTTGCTGGCAGGCTGCTTGCATTTCGGGCAGACAAAATCTGCGGGCAGCGGCCCCTCATGTATGTAGCCGCATACAGTGCATTTCCATTTTTCCATAATTGTTACCTCCATAAAAGATAGTTCTGTTCCTGGCACGAATGCCGTCAGCATCCGTGGTCCTCACATCGGCCGGTGCGGATAATCTCCCGTTCATCCGCCGTCAGGTTAACCGGCCTCCACACCCCATTGCTCCCTGCTTCTCCAGCCGGTATAAGGTGTGACTATATTATACGATTATTTTTAACATATATCAATTCCATTTTGTGCGTAAGGCTCTGCGTCCTGAGCTTTTTCAGATTTGAAATCTTTCTCCTATCATTTCTTTCTGTTTTCTTGCATAAACCAGTGGACAACGCCTCGCCGGGATGATATACTGTTTTAGTAGTTTTTATAACGATTCACAGAATCAAGGAGGAAATTCTATGGAACATGCAAAAAAGTATCTCGCAGAAGCGATAGGTACCTTCGTGCTGGTGACCTTTGGCTGCGGCACGGCCTGCGCTGTCGGCTGCGCCAGCGACGCCGGCAGCGGGTATCTTCTCACCGCCCTGGCCTTCGGCCTCGTCATCGTCGCTATGGCGTACAGCATCGGCAACATCTCCGGCTGCCATATCAATCCCGCCGTATCCCTGGCCATGCTCATCCGCAAACAGCTCTCCGGCAAGGACTTCATCGGCTATGTCGTATCCCAGCTTATCGGCGCGGCCCTTGGGTGTGTTGTGCTGGGAGTGGTGTTCGGCTTTGACTGCGGCTTTGGCGCGAACCAGATTCAGGAAGGCTGGACAAACGGCACCGTAGCCGGAGCGCTGCTGGTGGAGTTGGTGCTGACCTTCGTTTTCGTCCTCGCCATCATCGGTGTTACCAGCAAGGTCGAAAACAGCGCCGTGTCCGGTCTGGTGATCGGCCTGACCCTGACGCTGGTGCATATCCTTGGCATCGCCCTCACAGGGACCTCCGTCAATCCGGCCCGTAGCCTGATGCCCGCCATCTTCGCCGGCGGCACCGCCCTCTCTCAGGTGTGGATATTCATCGTAGCTCCCCTTGCCGGCGGCGCACTGGCTGCCGTGGCATATGGAGCGCTGGAGTCCGCCAAAAAGGAATGAACGTTTTCCTTCAAAGCCGTCCCGCCGCTGCGCGGGACGGCTTTTTTCCGCTTTACACAACACATTTTGAAGTATATTTTGCCCCTGAACAGTCAATGTCATCACTATGGAATCCAACGCCAGAAAGCAATACAGCCCCCCGTTTTATCGACGGGGGGCTGATCTGTGAACGCTATTCGGTTTACTCCTCTTCCGGCACAGAGGCAGGAGAGGCAAGCTCCGGGTCAGGGAGGACTACGTCCGGCTCGGGCTCGGCAACGGGAGCCTCCTCAAATTGGAAAACGGGCTCACTGCTGATCTCCTGCACCGGCTCCGGAGTCGGCTCCGGCTGCGGGGTCGGCTGATATACCGGCGCTGAGCTCGCTGCTACCGCGGAAGGGGCAGTCTGCCTTGTAGCACCAGTATTTTGATCGAAAAAATCGACGCTCTCCCCTCCGCCAACGGAGGCGGCCAAGGCACTGCTCTCTGCCGCAGCTTCCGCTTTGTTGGCTTTATGATTGCGCACAGCCACAAGGATCATGACGCAGATATCGAAAACGCCGTTCAGGCAGAACCCGATGCCCAGGGCCATCATGCCGGAGGCAAAGCCGCTGTCGGACTTGGTGCCGAACAGCTCGATGCCCACAGGATAGACATAGCCAAGCACGGTGACAACGCCCAGGGCAATGCCCAGCACAGCCATGATAAGAGCCAGCCACCAGGTCTTAAAGCGCATACGGGCCAGATCCAGGCAGTACTGGAGCTTCAGGATACCATCCAGCGCCACGGCAACACCCAGAATCTTCACCACGGTGCTCAGCAGAATGCTGACAGTAGCGCCATCGGTCAGCAGGCCGCTGAAAGCCACATAGGCACCCAGCAGCAGGGCGATCAGGCCCACGCAGAATTCCGAACGGTACACACCGCTGATGGGACGACGGGCGAAATAGATGATGATAAAGATAATACCGATAACGCCCAAGACGCCGCCGATGAAATAGCCGCTGTAGCTATACACCAGAACAGGCTCCACGATGAACGCCACACCCATCAGGATACTGACGATCGCCGTAATGATAAGGTTACGGACAGGGCTCGTGGTCATACCGGTCTTTTTCGCCGTAGCTGTGGTAGCAAGGGGCGGCTTTGCCGCAGCCTTTGCTTTCTTCTTGGCGTTCTTCTGAGCCTTTTTCGCGGCTTTGGCTGCCTTTTTATCCGCCTTCGCAGCCTTCTTGTTTGCCTTGGCGGCCTTTTGGGCAGCTTTCTCCGCCTTCTTTGCCGTCCTCTCGTCAACTGCCGGGGCAGCTGCGCCCACTGCCGTATTGATCACAGCGGACTCGGTCTCCAAACGATTGTTAGCCATGGGAACTTACCTTCCTATCATTTTAATGTCTTAAACTCTAGTACGAGTTATGTTCCTCTGCCTCTGCTTTACATCCATACACGTTACATAATACCATGACTTCTGTCAAAAGTAAAGCAAATTTTCTGCATTTTATCAGTAAATAATATACAAAATTCCTCCGGGAACCTGCAACTATAATGTATTTTTCGCAAAATATGCCCTGGCACAGGTGATAAAGCGCTCTGCGGCAGGGGTCAGCCGCCGTCCTCGCTCATAGCTGATGCACAGCTCCGGGGTGAATCCCTCCGTCCTGATGGAGAATATCCGCATATCCGCCGGGTTCGCCCCATCCTTTCTGCATATAACGCAGGATGCCGCGGGGTGCGATCATCCCGCCCACGCCGGAGCAGCAAAGATCATAATTCATTCTGTCGTTTGCAGAGGAGGCCACCACCTCCGGAGCAAAGCCAGCCGCGGCAAAGGTGCGCTCCCGCCCCAGGCCCTGGGGAATACTGGGGTCGTCCAGGAACACGAAGGGGATGCCGCTCATCAGACACAGGTCTCCTGTAGCATCCATTTTCTCCGCCAGAGACGGCCAGACCGGTCCCAAAGCCGCGGACAGCACGCTCTCCCGCACAGCCAGCACCATATCGTCATGGCATAAAACGATCGTCTCCATATCCCGCGCCCCGGAATAGGTCAGAAAATGAAGGTCGATCCTTCGCATATCCTCCGGCGCCATGCCCTGCTCCCGCTCCACGATCTGTACCTGGCAGTCCGGGTTTTCCGTGACGAAGGCACGCACCAGCCCGGACAGGAAGGGCGGCGCGCCGATCTTGGATATACCAATAGAGAGCCGCTGATGCCGGCCTGTCTTTATCTGCTCCAAATATCCCAGTCCAGACGGCTCTTGGCGGACAATATCTCCTCCGCTCCCAGCATCAGCCGCTCCCCTGCCTCCGTCAGCGTCAGCGGGCGCGTCCGGCTGAACAGGTCGGCTCCCAGCTCCTCCTCCAACCGGCGGATATGCTCCGACAGCGTCTGCTGGGACAGTCCCAGCCGCCCGGCCGCTCCCTTGAAGCTCCGCTCCTGGGCCACCGCCTGAAAATAGCGCAATGTAAGAAAATTCATGGTTTACCACCTCGTATGACAGGGTTTTATCTGTATTATAACTATATCACATTCGGCCTGTCTGCGCAATGCCCTCTCGACAAAATGAGGAGCCGCGTTTTATCCGCGGCTCCCCTTGCTGTTGTTTCCATACTGTCAGTCTGCCCGTTCGGCCTCCCAGCTGCGGATCGCGCCGCTGTAGCCGTCTATTTCGAATTCATACTCCATGCCGTCATAGATGATCTTTCCTTCATACTGGAGGCGTCCATCGTCATAGTCGGTCTCAAATTCCCGGATATTACTGGCCGATGCGCCGGGCACCTGCGCCAGGGCTATGGCCTTTGCCTCATCGGCGGTGATGGTGGTACTGGTGCTGGTGCTGGTGGAAGCCGTGCTTCTGACCTCGTAGCTCGAATCCAGTATTGCCCCGGTCGAAGCGTTGATCTCATACTCATATTCGGCGTCCGTGGTATAGAACTCCACATCATAGACCTTCTGGCCGTCATCCGTATCCAGTTTCGTCTTGGTGAAGGTCACGCTCGATTCACTCAGGCCCGCGCTGGCCAGGGCTATGCTCCGGGCCTCGCTCTCTGTGATAAGGGTGCTGGTAGTACTACTGGAACCGGTGGAGCCGCTTGTGCTACTTGTGCCGCTGGTACTGGTGGTACCGGTGGAGGTACTGGCACTGGAAGTGGTCTTGGCCGGATCGTAGTCACGCTCCACGATGGCGCCGGTGGATACAGAGATCTCATAGTCGTACTCGTCGTAATTTGCCGTGTAGAACTCGATGTCATAGACCTGCTGACCATTATCATAGTCCAGCTTGAGCTTGGTGATGGTAACCTCTGCCTCCGTCAGTCCTGCGTCAGCCAGGGCAATGGACTTCGCCTCGTCCTCTGTGATGGCGGCAACATTGGCAACGGTAGAAGTGGAAGACGTAGAGGATGTGGAGGACGCGGCCGCAGTGGATGCAGTGGACGTATTCGCGGCAGCATCGGTACTATTAGCGGTATCAGTCCCGGTGCTGTTGGCGGTACTCTCCGCGGCGGAGGCCGCTGTTTCTTCGGTCACGGCAGCTGTTTCCGTTTCCGTGGTCTCCAGGGTGGCGGCCACCTGAGCGGCTACCTGGGCGGCCTGCTCTGCGGCGGATGCGGGCGCTTCGCCGTCTATGATAACGCCGGTCAGCGCGTCCACGTCGATCTCGTACTGAACACCGTCTACCGTCAGCTCAACCTCGTAATAGTCCACGCCATTCTTGGTGGAGAGGCTGGCGCTGATGCGTTCCACCTGGCCTTCCGTCAGTCCGACGGATTCCAGAGCCAGCGAGCTGGCGTTCTCTGCCCCGATATAATCCAGGGAAGCGGTTTCCTGAGTGCATCCCGACAGCAGGAGGGCGGCCAGGGCCAGCACGCAGAGGATGATGAGGTACTTTCTTTTCTTGGTCTTCATGGGTCGTTCTCCTTTCAGAATTTGAAGTTTGAAGTTTTGTTCAGGAACCTCGTTCCTCGTTTCTGATGTCAGTTTACAGCCCAAACCTTTCACGAAAATGAAATTTTGAAAGTTTTTGAAAAAATTTTTTCAACCTGGCCAAATTTTCACAGAATGCCGTATTTTTCCCTCAAGGCGTCCCGCACTGCGGGAAACGGCTTCACTGGCGGCTGATCGGTAAGATGCTCGCCAATGTGCTTCTCCATCCATATCATGTCATACCACCGGCCGAATTTATAGCTGCACTGGCGGAACCGGCCCACCAGGCGGAAGCCCATGTGCTCATGGAAAACAGCGCTGCTGCGGGTCAGGTATTCGTCCTCCTCCGGGGGATAGGCAATGCAGGCGTTCATATTCAGTATGCCCTGCTCTCCCAGGGCCTGCTCCAGCGCCTGATACAGCAGCCGTCCCAGCCCGAGGCCCTTTTTATCTTCCCTGACATAAATGGACGTTTCCACCGCCCAGTCATAGGCCGCCCGCGGATGAAGGGGACCGGCATATACATATCCCAGTATCTCCCCTCCGGCGCACGCCGCCAGATAGGGATACTTCTCCAGCGTCCGTACAATGCGCCTGGTGAATTCCTCCTCTGTCGGCGCTGCATATTCATATGAGATACAGGTCTTCTCCACATAAGGGGCGTATATAGCAAGCAGGGCCGCTGCATCCGACGGTCTCACAGTGCGAACGGTGATATGCTCCACGGCTCAGAGCTCCTTATACATGGCGGGCGCATCCGCCTTGGAGGTATTCTCCGCTACGGACAACACCTCCACCTTGACCGTTCTGGCCCCGGTACGAAGCTCTATCACATCCCCCGGCTTAACCTCCCTGGATGCCTTGGCAGGCGCGCCGTTCACCGTGACCCGCCCGCCGTCGCATGCCTCGTTCGCCACCGTGCGCCGCTTTATCAGTCTCGACACCTTCAGGTATTTATCCAGTCTCATAACTGTTCTCCCTTATAAAAAATCGATGCGGCGCGGAGATCCCGCGCCGCATAGTCTGTTCGCCCGAAAATTTTTCGGACTTGATGATTATTTCGCAACAGCGTCCTTCAGAGCCTTGCCCGCCTTGAACTGGGGAACCTTAGACGCAGGGATCTCGATTTCCTCCTTGGTCTTGGGGTTGCGGCCGATACGTGCAGCGCGCTCCTTCACATCAAAGGCACCAAAGCCCACCAGCTGGACCTTATCGCCCTTCGCCAGCGCCTCAGTAATGGCGTCCAGCGCGGCATTGATGGCCTTCTCACAATCCTTCTTGGACAGCTCAGACTTGTCTGCAACTGCCGCAACGAGCTCCGCTTTGTTCATAATAAACCTCCTAAAATTTGACGGACATCCGTCTCTTTGGTATATAGAAATTTGCTTTACTGGGGATTCCGCGATAGCAAAGTCCTTACAAAATAGATGTTATGCCTTTTCCTCCGCCTTGGCCTGCTGCCAAAGCTTGTCCTGCTCCTCCAGAGGGAGCTCTGACAGGGCCTGTCCAGCCTCTCCGGCCAGGGCCTCCATCCGCCCGTACCGGCGAATAAATCGGTCACAGGAGCCGTTCAGCGCCTGCTCCGGGTCTATTTTCAGCAGTCGCGCCAGATTCACCGCAGCGGCCAGCAGGTCGCCCAGCTCCTCCTCCACGCCTTCACCTGCGGCGATAGCCTCGTCCAGTTCATCCAGCTCCTCTGAGAGCTTTTCCCTCGCGCCGTGCCAGTCCGGCCAGTCGAAGCCGTCCTTCCGGGCCGTGGACTGAATCTTTTCCGCCCGCCAGAGAGCCGGCAGCGCGTCGGCGATCCCGGCCATCGCGCCGGAGGTAGAGATCTGATGCTTTTCCTGCCGCTTTACATCGTCCCAACTGGAAAGCGCCTCCTCTGCATCCGCAGCCTGCTGCTGTCCGAACACATGAGGGTGGCGGCGTATCAGCTTTTTACATGCCATGTCGCACACGTCGTCAAAGGTGAAGCCGCCCTGCTCCTCCTCCATTTCCGCGTGGAACAGCACCTGCATCTGCAGATCGCCAAGCTCCTCCTGGAGGTTCTCCATATCCCCATGGTCAATGGCGGAGACCGCCTCATAGGCCTCCTCCAGCAGGTTCCGGCGTATGCTCTCATGGGTCTGGACTCTGTCCCAGGGACAGCCGCCCTCGCCCCGCAGCAGGGTCATAATGGCGCGATAGTCATGAATGTCGTATTTGTCCTTGTATTGAAAATTTACCATACTTTCACTCTCACTGCAATAGTAAAACGCAAAAAACTTGATTTTTCAACGGTTTCCACAAAATTATTTCAGTGAATATGGAGCAGCTTTGCCAGCTTTTCTCCCTTGGGGATCAATTTCATATCCTCCATGGTGATAGCCCGCGTCGCCACGATCATGATAGCATATACCACCACGCCCGTCAGCACCGCTGCCAAAAACGGCACCACCACGTTGACAGGACGGTTGATGATCGTTGCCTCCATACCGCCCATCAGTCCATGGAGCAGGGACCACACAGCCCAGGCGGAAACGCCCATCACGCCGGCGCTCAGGCCCGCCCGGCCGAATACCCGGCCCATATTCACAGGCCGCTCCATATGCTTCGCCATGAATATCAGGTTCATGGTCAGCATGACGATATAGCAGCAAAGTGTCCCAATAGGAGCTCCGTAGACATTGATATCAGGGTTGCCCACCAGCACATAGGTGACGATTACCTTCACGGTGCCGCCGCACAGGATAGAGATCAGCGGCAACCGCTCATTGCCGTTGGCCGGCAGGATGGAGTTTGTCATGACGCTCATAGTCATAAAATAGCAGGTGATACCCAACTCCACCAGCAGGATGGTCCCCTGGCTGGCCGTAGTGGGATACAGCACCTGCATACAGGGCCCTGCCAGCACCGCCATGCCGATCGCCATAGGCAGGCATAACAGCGTGCACATACGCATCCCGCTCTCTGCGGTATCGCACACGCCCTTTCTGTCTCCCCGCACGCGGGCAGCCGATATAGCCGGCATAAGACTGGCCACAAATGGCGTCACAAAGGCGCTGGGGACGTTATATACCGTCATGGCCTTGCCATATGCTCCGTTGAGCACATAAGCCGCCTGGGCGGTATATCCGGCAGAATTTTGCAGCTGATTCAGCGTAATGGCCGAGTCGGCCAGCTGGATAAGACTCATCACCGAGGTCGAGATCGTGATGGGGATGCCGATGCGCAGCAGATCCCACAGAATCTTTTTGTTGCTGTCGGGAACATCCTTCGCCTCTGATGCCTTGGGCTTGACCTGGTATCTGTGATGAACGATGACCTGCATATACAGCATCGCCACCAGGGAGCTGACCGTGGTGCCCAGGATCGCTCCGGCAGCGCATATCTCCAGGCTCTTGCCCATGCTGTACAGTATACCGGCACAGGCCAGCCCCACTACCACCTTCACACCGGTCTCGATAATCTGAGACACGGTAGAGGGGATCATATCCGCGTGGCCCTGGGCATAGCCCCGATAGGCCGCCGTAACACACACCAGCACCACTGAGGGAGCCATGACGAAAATGCACTGGGTAGCCTGTACGTCCCCTACCAGAGAGGCCAGTCCCGCCGGGAACAGCATCATGATCAGCGTTCCTGCCGCTCCCAAACCCAGGAAGGTCGCAACGCCCACCCTGAAGATGCGGTAGACCTGCTGCTCTCTGTCCAGGGTGTCCGCCTCAGATATCATGCGGCTCATAGCCACAGGGATACCTGCTGTGGAGATAGTCAGAAACACGTTATAGACCCGATAGGTCAGGTCAAAGTGGTTATAGCCCTCATCGCCCAGGATATTTCCCAGGGGGATCTTATAGATCGCGCCCAATATTTTGATGATGATGATACCAACAGTATAAATGGCCGCGCCATGCAGAAAGTTCTGGCCTTTTTTTTCAGACATAAACGCTCCTTCATTCAGTGTATGTTGCCGAAGGCTGAGGAAACACCGTTTCCCCCGGATAAATGAATATATGCCGGGATATCTTATAATAGACACCAACAGTATATGCCGCAGGCATATCAATGGTTTAGGGCGGCTGGCGCCGCCCTAAACTCAAGAGGCAAGGTGTATTTTAGCAGGAATGACGGACCGTGTCAATATATTTCGTCAGATCCAGCATCTTGTTGGAATAGCCCCACTCGTTATCGTACCAGGCCACCAGCTTCACGAATGTGTCGTTCAAAGCAATGCCGGCCTTGGCGTCGAACACGCAGGTATGAGGCTCCGTGCGGAAGTCCTGAGAAACAACTTCCTCATCGCAGTAAAGGATCTGGTCCGCCATAGGACCGTCTGCCGCAGCCTTCACAGCAGCGCAGATCTCCTCATAGGTGGCGGGCTTTGCCAGCTTGCAGGTCAGGTCCACCACAGACACATCCCCGCAGGGAACCCGCATAGCCATGCCGGTCAGCTTGCCCTTCAGCTCCGGGATAACCTTGCCAACGGCCTTGGCCGCGCCGGTACTGGTGGGGATGATGTTGTCAAAGCAGCTGCGGGCCAGACGCCAGTTCTTCTTATTGAAGTTATCCACGATGTTCTGGCTGGCGGTAGCCGCATGGATGGTGGTCATAAGCCCCTCCACAATGCCGAAGCTGTCGTTGATGACCTTGGCCAGCGGCGCCAGGCAGTTGGTGGTGCAGGAGGCGTTGGACAGGACCTTGAGGTCCGGGGTGAACTTTTCGTTGTTCACGCCCATAACGAACATGGGTGTGTCATCCTTAGACGGGCCGGACAGGACCACGACCTGCGCCCCCGCGTCCAGGTGATCCTGGACAGACTCAGCTGTCAGAAACTTGCCGGTGCACTCCAGAACATACTCCGCACCCAGCTCGCCCCAGGGGAGCTCCGCCGGCTTGCGGCTGTTCAGCAGCGGAACCCGCACGCCGTTGACGATGAGCGCGCTCTCATCATAGGCCACCGTGCCGGGAAAGCGCCCGTGCACCGTGTCGTATTTCAGGGAGTGGGCCAACTGTTCCGGGGTCTTATCCGGGGCGTTGACGCCCACAAACTCCACATCGCCCCGTTCGCATCCGGCGCGGAATACAAGACGGCCGATCCGTCCAAAACCATTGATGCCGATTTTTACCATGATGTTGCCCTCCATTATAAAAATAAATAGCTGATCATAAAGCGCTGGGACTTCACTCTGTATCTTAATGTATTATACCATCTTTGTCAAATTTTTCTACTATTCAAAGGCAGCTTATTTTGAAAAATATCACAATTCCTCGGTCTCTCTGGCAACTTTCAACAAAAAACTGCATTTTCCGTCAAAAACGATTGCCCTTTTTTCATGGATTTGCTATGATGATAGTGATTTTATACTCCCGTGAATAGCAGGGAACCATCCATCATAAAAGAAAGTATGAGCATGAATATACAGTCTGAATCCCTTGGCACACTGTTTGAGATGAGCCGCGATGCCGTTCTGGGCATAATGGACGGCCGCATCACCTTTGTCAATAAGGCCGCTGAAGCACGCCTTGGTCTCCACACGGGAGACCCGGCCAGGCTTGCCCTGCCGGACCATATTCTCTCCGACCCGTCTGAGCGATTCATTGCTTCTCTTGAGCTGAACGGCAGGCCGGCAGATGTGACCATAACACGCCAGGATGGGTTTACCCTGGTCTGCGCCGTATTCCAGGAGGAGGGTCACGCTTCCCCTCAATTTCCCCTGCCCGCCGAGGAGCTGAGAGCCACGCTGATGACAGCCAAGCTCGCCATAGACACCATCGTGAACCAGACCGGCGCAGATGAAAGCCTCCAGCTCCGGGATTATACCAGCATCCTGTATCACAGCTATTACCGCATGAAGCGGCTTTGCGACCATCTGGCCGCCGCAGGCAGCATTCAGCAGGAACGCCTGCCCTCCAATCCCCAAATGGAGGATCTGAAGGAGCTGTGCCGTGACCTGTGCGATACGGTACAGCTTCTCATCGGCGATGGAATAACCCTTTCCTTCCGGGCCGAACAGGAGAGCTATCTCACACTGCTGGATGCAGATCAGATAGAGATCATGCTGCTGAACCTAATATCCAACAGCATAGCCCATATGCCCTCCGGCGGCATCATTGAAATTGCTCTTTCCCGCCGGGGTGAACGGTTCGTCCTGTCTATTCGGGATAACGGCACAGGCATCGACCCCGCCAAGCTGTCCGGCACCGCTCCAAAGGATCTGTCCGATACCGCCACAGGCAGCGGTCTCGGGCTCTACGTCGCCAAGGGTATCGCCCGACGCCACGGCGGCACCCTCATCTTGGACACCACCCCCGGCCAGGGCGCCTCTGTGCGCGTATCTCTCCCCCACCGCGTATCCGATACCCTCAGGTCCCCCACCATCGTCTATCATAACAAAGGCATGACCAACATCCTGACTGAGCTTTCCACCGTTCTGGACCGGAACAGCTACGGAAGAAAAATTAGAGAGTAACGTCAATAACGCCGTCCACTGTCGGAACGGCGTTATTTTTGTCTTGTATAACCCCTACAGGCTGTCCGGCATACAAATGACCACCCGTGTTATTCCGCCCGATGTAATGGTCAGCGTCGCGCTGTCGCCGTAAATCAAATCCAGACGGCGGCGGATATTGGCTAATCCAATGTGGGCATCGCCGTCCGTCACGGCGTCCGGTGCATTGATGTGCGCAAGAACGTCCGGCGGTATGACTGCGCCGGTATTGGAAACCTCAATTCGCAGACAGTCTGTACTACGGCTGACAGAAACCTTTATCCAGCCGGATTTCACTCCCGTATCTGCATCGTCCAGCCCATGAAATAGCGCATTCTCCACCAGCGGCTGAATGATATTTTTAGGAATACGCGCCTCCATCAGTTCTTCCGGAATGTCTCATTGCAAAACTCCCTGGTTGTTGGGGTCAAGACTCTCTATCACCCAATAGCACTCAACAATATGCTTTTCCTGCGCCACCGTGTCCCCTACAAGAGTACTCTGAGGGCGGAGACAATCCTGAAAGATAGTTGCCAGCGCAGTGTTAGCGCGTATCACGTCATCAGTTCTTCCCTGGCGCGCCAAAGAGCTTATTACGCTCAACGTATTATAGAAGAAGTGGGAATTGATTTGAGCCACCATCAAGTTATAGGTCAGATGCTGCTCCCTCGACTGCTGCTCCAATGCCTGAGAGGCATTGATTCTCATCTCATCCAGCATATCGTTAAATATATCGGAAAGCTCCCCAATTTCATCGTCCGTCTGAACAGGCGAATAGTAATCGCCGCCCTGGCTTGAAACATTTTTCATAACGGTTCCCAGCTCCCCCAACGGGGCAAGCATTCGGCGCACAGCCGGGACGAACAGCAACACCACCATAAGCCCTAAAATTACACAGATAAGAAGTAGCAGCCACACAAAAGGCACCAGCGAAGCGTTGAAGCTGGCCCGGTCGATGTACCCCACAAGCCGCCATCCGCTTGCGGGAATCGTCACAACGAAATAATACCCCATCGAATCTCTGGCGTCATATGGCTCTGTATCCAAATATGAGGCAGCAACTTCCTCCGCATTGCCGGTGCTGCCGCTTTCATAAAAAGGAATACCTGGCCGGCCGTCATGATAATCGGTCAGAATATAGCCGGTATAGGTGCTCTGCGCCAGAGTATCAATGCGCTCCATCAGTGCGCTTGCATCATAAAAGATAAGCAGCGTATACGCACGTCCGCCGATGGTGTAAGCACTGACACGAACGATTGTCTGTTCCTGTTGTTCCACATCGGAGAGATAATAGCTCGACCAGTTGTGAGTGAGCTGTGCATCCATCGTTTCGGCCACCCAGCTGCTTTCCAAAAGCTCCTCATCCTGCTTTCCCAGAGTTCCCGCCTGAAAGTAAGTCCCGTCTGCACTTATCAGCACCATGGTTCTCATATTGGAGGAAATGGATTTCAGCTCCAGGAGCACATCACAGACAGCAAGCCGGTTTTCCTCTGTCGCAGTTTGATTGAATTCCTCCAGCGTATCCGCCAGAAGGTTTGAGGAGGCTGTATATTTTCCGTAGCTGTCCAGATTTTCCATCGTCTCGTTAATGGACAGCATGATGACCTGGCTGGCAGATACAGCCCGGTCGTGAGCCTCATCCCGGAGCTTTGGCCAAAAAAGCCCATAGGCAAGGCCAAAGGAGACCAGCAGACTGATAAGAGTAATCAACAGAATTTGACGTATCAGCTTTTTTGCCAGCTTTGTCGGCATGAGCCACGCTTTCAGATTATTCACGGTATTTATTCGGCTTCACCCCCGTCTGTGCCTGAAAAAGCGTGCTGAAATACGCCTGGTTTCGATAGCCCACCATATCCGCCACCTCATATACTCTGTATTTTCCGCTGGCCAGCAGGCGCTTCGCATTCTCAATGCGAATATAGGTCACATATTCGTTGACCGAAGTATTCATCTCCTCCCGGAAACGGGCGCTCAGCCGGCTGGCACTGATGCCGCAGGCGGCAGAGACACTTCCAATGCGCAGCTCCGGCTCTGAATAGTGTTCGCGGATATAGGCTGCCGCCCGTTCCACGATAGGAGACAGCATAGACTTATCTGTTCCCTCCGGCATATCCGGCACCGTTCTTTTTCTCAGACTGCCCAGTGCCTGATGGATTGTGTCCGCGCTCAAATCCTTTTTCAGCAGATAGTCGGTCACGCCAAGCTTGAGCGCCGACCGGGCATAGTTAAAATCCTGATAAGCGCTCAGAATGATAAACTTTGTCTCCGGCGCAAGCGCCTGAATCTGTTCTATCATTTCCAGCCCGTCCATGTGGGGCATCCTTACATCGGTAATCACAATTTGCGGTCGCTCCTTTTTAAACCTGGCAAGTCCAAGCTGGCCGTTTGCCGCTGTAAGAGTCCTGTATCCATGGCGCTCCCAGTCATACAGCGTTAAAATATCCTGTAAAATAAGGCTCTCGTCCTCAACAATCAAAACTGTTGTGATCTCCATAAAGCTCGCCCCCTGTTGGCAATATACTGTTTTAAGGGCTATTTGTCAACCAAACAGGCGAAAAACGAAAATCTCGGTCGGAAAACAAAAACTTTTTTATTTGCCTTCAGTTTCATAGCGAGTTAAAATATAATCAGTCTTAAGGTGATCTCTTAAGGCAATCATTGTTACGGAGGATTTTATGAAAAAATTATTTCTCTCGTTTTAATCCTGTGCCTATGCCTGAGCATGGGTGTCACCGCCCTGGCCTCTGGCGAGGCTTCCGGCGAGGCTGCCGGGGATGAGCTTGTCCTGCTAAACGGCAAAGACAACAAGTCCGAGACCTACGGCATGGATACCTGGTATGCCGAAACACTGACAGCGGAGGCCCTGTCCTCTCTGACGGAAAGCTCCATCGTGGTTTACACCAACGACGCAGACGGCGTCACTGACGATCTGTCCGCCAGTGTCCACGGGGAGTACACCACCACAGTTGGGGACATCACCGTTTATCTGGTGCCGATGGATGAGGTCATCATTCTCTCTGCCGGTGAATATGAGCAGGATTACATCGCCCAGGACGGCGAAAATGTCCTTATCGTCCTGGAGGATGGAGCCTCCCTCACCGGCACGCTGACAAACGTGTCCCTTTCCATGCAGGACGAAGCCACCTGGACGCTGACTGGCGAGAGCGTGCTTATCGGTCTGGACGCCTGCCGTCCCACCGTCCGCAGCAATGTCTACGGCAACGGCAACATTGGCTGGTATAACAGCGAGGTATATCTCTCCGACGATATGCGCGAGTGGACGGAGCAGGTGGTGGACACCATCAGTTCCCTCACCAGCTATTCAGATGCAACGACCCTGAGCTTTGACGATTATCGCGACACCATTCTGGCCGGGGAAAAGGCTGCCGTTATTTCCCACGATAATTTCCTCATGTCCATCTTCCCCGTGAACATGGCGGCCCTCATCACCGCTTCTGTGTATGACAGCGAAATTGATGAAGCGGACGTTTCCGAGGAGACCGGCGTCTACACCTGGACAGATGAATACGCCGACCTGCGCAACGGCCACGGCTATTCCGGCGGAGACATCGAGTACACCACCGTCATCACCACCGATCCCTCGGCCAACGACCAGGTCAACCGCTCCTCCATCTACGCCACCGATTCTACCGTCTCCTATGACGGCCTGCTCATTCAGCAGCTGAGCTATGCCACCAGTGTGGTATATGCCGACGGCACCAACCGGGACCAGGATGCCATGATGAAATATGGCGTGAACTCCGCTGTCTGGGCACAGGGCGAGGACGCGGTCATCGATCTGCAAAACTTCTATATTCTTGGCGCAAATGACGGGGCCTATGCCACCTACGGCGGCACGGTCATCCTACAAAATGGTGTGTTGGATGTCACCGCAAACCATGGTTTGCAGGTATGCTATGACGGCACCATCATCGCCCGGAACATGGACATCATCACCACCGGCATGATGGGCTCCGCCATCTCCTCCGACCACGGCGGCGGCTTCCTGCTGGCAGACAATGTGTTCGCCCTGGCAGCCTATGGCTCCACCGGCGGCAGCGGCATCTACTGCGACGGCTACTGCGATTTCTGGATTATGAATTCCACCGTCGGCTCCCTGAACGACAACGGCGCGGTCATGTGCGGAGGCGGTACACTGAACCTTATCAACACCACTGTCTTCTCTCAATATGATTCCTCCACCATCGAGACAAGCTCCAGCGCCTCCGGCGAATCGTCCGGCGAGGCCAGCGGCGAGACCGCGGAGGACGGCGAGGAGACCGTCATCTATGGCGCCGGCGTTTATGTTCACCCCATGGGCAACAACCCCGGCCAGGTCACAACGCTGAATATGACCGATGTAGTGCTGGATGCCCCCGGCTATGGCATATGGACCTTTGGAAAATCCACAAACATCACCATCTCCGGCACGCTGGATGTGAGCGCTGTTGGCAGCGGCATTCTGCTCTATGCCAAGCAGATGGATGGCGGCAATGATTTTATGGGCGGTCTGACCCTGGATATGGCCTATGAGATTCCGGAAAACGTCACCAACATCGTCTTTGACGGTGGCGTTCTCATCGGCACCGGCGACATCGTAAAGGCCGCAGAGGACGATGAGAGCGGCAACTACGCAGAAATCAACGTCACCCTGAAAAATGGCAGCAGCTATGCCGGCGCAGTGAACGCGGACACCATGACCATCGATGAGACCTCTACCTGGACTGTCACCGGCGAGAGCATCGTAGGTGACCTGGACTGCCAGGGCACCCTGGAGGGCGAAGCTACTCAGCTTGAGGATGGCACCTGGCTTGTAACGCCTCTGGCATAAAATCCAGCAAAGCTAAATACAGCGACCCGTATTGGGCAAGGACTCTTTGTCCCGCCCATACGGGTTCTTTTTTCCGTTTTTCATCATTTTAATAAATTCACCGCACCATTTTTCGTCTGAATTGTGTCATTTTTTACAAAACCGCATGATTAACCCACTTTACAGATTGACTTAATAGGTAAAACGTGCTATAGTTCACCCATCGGCTTCCATCGGGAAGTGCGCGGAGTGGCAGACACGATCAAAGGAGGCAGTAGGCATGAGCTGGGAGTTCATACGGACCTATCTTCCGCTTTATCAGGAAGCAGCACTGCTGACAGTGCGTATCGGCTTCGCGGGGATCGGTGTCTCCATAGTCGTCGGCCTTCTCTGTATGCTGGTACAGCATTACAGGACGCCGGTCCTGCGCTGGATCGTCGGTGCATATATCGAGGTCAGTCGCAACACGCCGCTGCTGATTCAGTTGTTTTTCATTTACTACGGCCTGCCAAAGATCGGCATCATGACCGACGCAGCCACCTGCGGCGTATTTGGCCTGGCCTTCCTTGGCGGCAGTTATATGGCTGAGACCTTCCGCAGCGGCATCGAATCCATAGCCCCTATCCAAGAGGAAAGCGCCTACAGTCTGGGGCTTACTCGATTCCAGACCATGCGCTATGTCATCCTGCCTCAGGCATTTTCCGTCAGCGTCCCTGCCTTTATGGCAAACGTCATTTTCCTGCTGAAGGAAACCAGCGTATTCAGCGCCATCAGTCTGATGGATCTGATGTTCACTGCGAAGGATCTGATCGGGCTGTACGCTAAGACAACGGAAAGTCTGTTTCTACTGGTGGTATTCTATCTGCTGATCCTGCTACCGGTATCCCTGCTGGGACGGCTTCTGGAAAGGAGGCTGCGCTATGCCGGATTTGGGTCTTGACGTTCTGTTGAAGGGCAAAAATCTCATCCGGCTACTGGGCGGCCTGGGGATAGCATTGAAGATCAGCCTGATCTCCGTGGCGCTCTGCATTCCGCTGGGCATCCTGCTGGGGGCTTTGATGACATGGAAAAACCCTCTCTGTCAGATGATTCTGCGGCTTTATCTGGAATTTATCCGCATCATGCCGCAGCTGGTCTTGCTGTTTCTGGTGTACTTCGGCACCACCCGGGCTTTTGGCTGGAACCTGTCTGGAGAGCTCTCCGCCGTCATCGTGTTCACACTCTGGGGCACTGCCGAAATGAGTGATCTGGTCCGGGGCGCACTGGAAAGTATACCGGTCCACCAATATGAAAGCGCCGCTGCGCTGGGGCTGACCTGGCCCCAGACCTATCGCTATATTATCCTGCCCCAGACCGTGCGACGGTTGATACCACTTTCCATCAATCTGATCACCCGTATGATAAAAACCACCAGTCTGATCGTGATGATCGGCGTAGTGGAGGTGCTGAAGGTGGCTCAACAGATCATCGAGGCCAACCG
The DNA here is from genome assembly GCA_021203045.1 of Oscillospiraceae bacterium. Classification (GTDB taxonomy): domain Bacteria; phylum Bacillota; class Clostridia; order Oscillospirales; family Oscillospiraceae; genus CAJOIG01. Next base: position 27,117 of record JAJQBY010000030.1, read on the forward strand.
CACCAGCAGCCCCAATGCAGCCTTTGGCGTGTATCTGGTGGTGTTCCTGCTTTACTTTCTGGCCTGCTGGCCCATCAGCCTGCTGGCAAAATATCTGGAAAGAAAATGGAGGTGAACGGCATGAATGAGCCCATTTTGACGGTAGATCACCTGGTCAAGCGCTATGACGGAACCACCGTACTGAACGATCTAAGCTTCCAAGTCTTTCAGGGCGAGGTCATTGTGATTGTGGGGCCAAGCGGATGCGGAAAAAGCACCCTTTTGCGATGTATCAACGCGCTGGAGCCCATTCAGGGCGGGGAGATACGACTGCGGGGCGAGCTCATTTCCGCCGAGAGCAAAAACCTGAGTTCCCTGCGCCAGAAAATCGGCATGGTGTTTCAGAGTTATGATCTGTTCCCCCACATGACAGTGCTGGATAACATTCTGCTTGCCCCCACCAAGGTACAGAAACGCCCAAAAAAGGAGGTCACAGAGGAGGCCCAGGCCCTGCTCGCACGGGTGGGTCTGTCTGAAAAGGCCGGTCAGTACCCCCGGCAGCTCTCCGGCGGTCAGAAGCAACGGGTAGCCATCGTCCGGGCTCTGTGTATGCATCCGGAGATCCTTTTATTTGACGAGGTAACCGCCGCTCTCGACCCGGAGATGGTGCGGGAGGTTCTGGAGGTCATTCTGGATCTGGCCGGGCAGGGCCGCACCATGCTGATTGTGACCCACGAAATGCAGTTTGCCAGGGCCATTGCAGATCGGGTAATGTTCCTTGACGGGGGAACCTTTGTCGAGAGCGGCCCGCCCGACAGCTTCTTCAACGCCCCACAGACGCTCAGGGCCAGGCAATTCCTGCAAACCTTTACCTTTGAGAGAAAGAAATCATCTTAATATATAATTTTTAGGGCTAAGCCCGGAAAGAAGGAGTTTTCCATGAAAAAGTTCCGAAACCTGTTGTACCTGCTGCTCGCAGTCGCCCTCGTCCTCTCCCTGACAGCCTGCGGCTCCGACAGCGCGTCCTCTGACGAGGACGCAAGCGATGTTGTCTACCGCACGCTGGATGAGATAGTCGAGAGCGGCGTCATCAACATCGGCGTTTTCTCCGACAAGTCTCCCTTCGGCTATGTGGACGAAAACGGTGAGTATCAGGGCTATGATGTCTACTTCGCCAACCGTATCGGCGAGGACCTGGGTGTAGAGGTCAATTTCGTCTCCACCGAGGCCGCTAACCGCATCGAATACCTCCAGACCGGCAAGGTGGACATCATTCTCGCCAACTTCACCGTAACAGAGGAGCGGGCCGAGGAGGTCGATTTCGCCCTGCCTTACATGAACGTATCCCTGGGCGTAGTTTCCCCGGACAGCAATGTTATCACCAGTCTGGACGATTGGAACGAGGATGACGAGATCATCGTCATCTCAGGCACTACCGCAGAAACCTATCTTATCGAGAATTACCCCAACATCACCCTGCAAAAGTATGACACCTATGCCAACCTTGAATTGTCAAGTCAAGTGCAACAGAGTATCGAAGAAAACTTCAAAGGGGG
>JAJQBY010000101.1 GCA_021203045.1 Oscillospiraceae bacterium
TCCAGGAGGAATATATTGTGTTGAATAATTATTCTTCTAAGCAAATTTGCAATTTCTGTAAATAGGCAACCCAAAAATCAGGCATTCCCCGCCAACGCCGTCTTTTCTTTTCCTCTGGAACGTGATACAATAGGCACAAAATTCTATTGGAAGGTAATGGCTTTGAGGGTATTCCAATTTGTTTTGTGGGCCGCCATCGCACTGGTGGCGCTGTATCTTATTTTATGCTATTTCCTGTTCCGGCTGGCCTGCCGGCGGTTCCCGGAAAATCACAACCCGTTCCGGAAATACAACGAGGAAATGATTCACCTGATGGACGCCTACCCCGAGCTGAAGGCGGCGGGGGCCGAATTTTATCGAACCGCCGTGTTTCAGGACGCGGAGATCACCTCCTTCGACGGCCTGCGGCTCCATGGCCGGGTGGTGGAAAACCCCAACGCCAAGGGCGTAGTGGTGGCATGCCACGGTTATCGAAGCAACAGCACCCGGGACTTTCTGGGGGGCTGTCCCTTTTACTACGACTCCGGCTTCACTCTGCTGCTGATCGACCAGCGGGCCTGCGAGCAAAGCGAGGGGAAATACGTCACCTTCGGCGTGTTGGAGAGCCGGGATGCCGTGGACTGGTGCAAATTCGCCGCAGAGAAATACCCGGACCTCCCCATCCTTCTGGCAGGGATCTCCATGGGGGCCACCACGGTTCTGATGGCCAGCCCCAACGTGCCGCCCCAGGTGAAGGCCATCGCGGCAGACTGCGGCTTCGTCTCCCCCTGGGAGATGCTGACCGCCGTAGTACACAGCGCCGTCAATCTCCCCGCCGGGCCTATCCTTGCCGGGGTAAATCTATGGGCAAATCTTCTTGCCGGATTTGATCTGCGCACCTCCGCCACAGAGGCCCTGACCCGGAATAATACCCCGGTGCTGTTCGCCCACGGGGAAAAGGATGCGCTGGTGCCGCCGGAGGACGTGCGGAAAAATCACGACGCCTGCAAGGCCCCCTCTGTGCTGCTGTCCGTCCCCAACGCCAATCACGGCATGAGCTACTGCGAGGATCTGGGGGGCTATCAGGCGGCCCTGCGGGAAATCTTCGACAAGTACGTATTCGGCGGAGCGGATGCATGAAGGAAAAGGAAGAAAAGCGCGTCTGCTACTATAAGTCCTTTACCGACGACTTCGTTGTGAGTCAGGACCAGGACTTTTCTCTGCCGGAGGATTATGTCTGGGTCAGGACCGGCTTTTTCTATCGTCTGTGGAGCGAGCTGCTTTACGCCGTCGCCACCGTTTTTGCCTTTTTCTACGGCAAGCTGGCCCTGGGCCTGAGGATCGTCCGGAACGCCGATCTGCGCCAGTTCAAGGACACCGGCGTCGTCCTCTACGGCAACCACACCCAGCCTATGGGAGACGTATTCACTCCCATACTTTTGTGCCGTCCCAAGCGGGGGTATACCATCGCCTCCACGGCCAACCTGGGCATCCCGGTCATCGGAAAGATCCTGCCGCCCCTGGGGGCGCTGCCCCTGGCGGACGACATTCACGGCATGAGCCGGCTGCTGGATGCCGTGCGGACGCGGCTGGATCAAAAGGCCACCGTTATCGTCTTCCCGGAGGCCCATGTCTGGCCCTGGTATACGGAGATCCGGCCCTTCCCCGCCTCCGCGTTCAGCTTTCCCGTGGACGCAAACGTCCCTTCCTTCTGCGCCACCGCCACCTATCAGCGCCGCCGGCACGGAAAAAAGCCCCGGCTCACCGTCTATCTGGACGGCCCCTTCTATCCGGACGAATCTCTCCCCAAGATCAGGCGCAAGGCTGCTCTCCGGGATGCTGTCCACGCTCAAATGGTAGAGCGCAGCAAGCTTAGCAACCAGCAGTATATCGAATATCTGCCCGCAGAGAAGCAGGCAGATCAGACATAGCCTATATCAGTTCATTGTCCCGCCCTCCAGCGCAAGGAGGGCGGCTTTTTTGTCCAGACCGCCGGCGTAGCCGGTAAGGCTGCCGTTGGCACCTATGACCCGGTGGCATGGAACGATGATGGAAACAGGATTGCGGCCCACGGCGCTGCCCACGGCCTGGGCGGACATGGAATCCAGTCCCCGCTGGGCCGCGACAGTGCGGGCAATGGCCCCATAGGTGGTGGTCTCCCCGTAGGGAATGGCGCGGAGCTGCTCCCAGACAGCCATCTGAAAGGCCGTCCCCCGCAGGCGCACCGGAGGCACAGGGCCCGGATCGCGGCCGGAAAAATAGACCTCCAGCCACTGCACCGCCTGCCGGAACACCGGCAGATCTCCCTCCGGTCCCAGCTTCTCCCCAAAATATTTCTGCCCGTCAAACCACAGGCCGGTCAGCGCGTCACCCTCCCCCGCCAGCGTGACAGGCCCAAGGGGGGATGTCCAATGAAAGGTATAGCCAGCACTCATGTTTTCATCTCCTGTGCCCTTACCAGGGCGGCATATTCTCCGTCCTTTTCAATCAGCTCCTGATGGGAGCCAAGCTCCACCACTGCGCCATGGTCGATCACGGCGATGCGTCCCGCTCCCCGGACGGTGGAGAGCCGGTGGGCGATAATAATGGTGGTACGCCCCACGGACAGGGCGTCGAAGGTCTTTTGGATGCGGGCCTCGGTGACGCTGTCCAGGGCGGAGGTGGCCTCGTCCAGTATCAGCACCGGTGGGTCCTTCAGGAAAATGCGGGCGATAGAGACCCGCTGCTTCTGTCCCCCGGAGAGAAGAACGCCCCGTTCTCCCACCTCGGTGTCAAAGCCCTCCGGCATGGCCATGATGTCCTCATATATCTCCGCTCTTTTCGCAGCCTGGATGACCTCCTCCATAGTGGCGTCCGGGCGGCCATAGCGGATGTTATCTCCCACGCTGCCGGCAAACAGGAATACATCCTGCTGCACTACTCCTACGTTCCGGCGCAGGGAGCGCTGGGTCACATCCCGGACATCCTGACCGTCGATGCGGATGGCCCCGGCCGTCACATCATAAAACCGGGGCAGGAGCTGGCTCAGGGTGGTCTTTCCGCCCCCGGAGGGGCCCACCAGGGCCAGCGTCTCTCCGGGCCGGATATGCAGATCGACATCATGAAGCACAGGCCGGCCCTCCTGATAGGAAAAATCAACGTGCTCCACGTCCACTGCGCCCTTTACCGCTGTCAGCTCCCGGGCGTCCGGGGCGTCGGCCAGGGTCGGGTCGGTGCGCATCAGGGCCACGAACCGGCGAAGGCCGGCCATACCGTTTGCAAATACCTCCGTGAAATTGGACAGCCGGCGGATGGGGCTGACGAAGGACGTGACGTAGAGGCTGAACGTGACCAGATCGATGACGTTCAGCTCTCCCGCCATAATAAGGGCGCCGCCGGCGGCGATGACCGCCACGGACATGATGCACAGGAAAAATTCCATGAACGCATTAAATCGCCCCATGGCCTTATGAAACTGCCGCTTGGAGCCCTTGAACAGCTCATTGGAGGCAGTGAATTTCTCCATCTCCCGCTCCTCGTTGGCGAAGGCCTTGGCCGTCTTCATGCCGGACAGGCAGGATTCTATCTCCGTATTGATATGCGCGGTGGTCTGCTTCACGGCGGCGGAGGCATCCCGCATGGAGCGGCGGCAGCGCCAGATCACGCAGAAGAATACCGGCAGCATGATCGCCAGCACCAGGGCCAGCCGCCACTGGATAGTGAACATGATGATAAGCGCCCCCACGATGGTAACGGCAGAGACAAAAAGATCCTCCGGCCCATGGTGGGCAAGCTCTGTTACATCGAACAGATCGGTGGTCAGGCGGCTCATGAGCTGACCGGTGCGGTTGCTGTCAAAATAATCAAAGCCCAGGGTCTGGACATGCCGGAACAGATCCTGGCGGATATCCGCCTCCACCCGTATGCCGAAGGTGTGGCCCCAGTAACCGATGATATAGGTGAACACCGACCGCAGCACATAGGCGGCCGTCACTATTCCCATCACGGCCCAGAACGTCCCGAAGGCGCTCTCCGGCAGCAGGGTATACATACACCACCGGGACACGAACGGGAAGGCCAGATCGATCAGGGCGATGGCCAGGGCGCAGGCCATATCCAGAACGAACAGCCCCATATGGGGCTTAAAATAAGAAAGGAATATCCGGAACCCGGACTGTTCCCTGAATCGGTTTTGCTGCATTGGTTTTCTTCCTTTATTGCATAATGGGCCCGTCATACCAGCCCGATATACCGCCCCGCTTGATCTGATAGCCCCGGGTGGTGGTGCGGACAATGGATATCTCATCCCCCGCCTCCAAAGGCAGACGGTAGTCCGTGCAGTCATTCACCCAGGCCCGATCTCCCTCCCGGGAGAGGATATTGCATGTCAGCACATCCATCTCATAGCCGGTGCGGATATGGCGGCAGCGACAGAATTCCTTGCCCCAGGCCAGAAGCCTCACCGCATTGTCCCCGTGGCGGATATAAAAATGGTTCTCGCTCTCCCGCTGGCTCTCGGCGGCTCGGGCCACAGGAAAGGCGTCGTAGGACAGCCATGTCATATCCGGCAGGAGAAAGGCGTTCAACTGCCCGTCGTCCTTCACCACGCAGCCCCCGTCTATGCTGATCAGGCGCAGGTCGCGGTCGATGATGGGCCGGGCGTCTGTAATGTCCTCATGATAAAGCACCAGGGGCCAATGGCCCACGATGGTCCACTTCCTGTGGGGCCTTGCCACCGTGCGATAAGCATCCAGCTTCATGCAGGCAAAGGCGCCCCGCTCCGGCACATAGCCCCCGTGGACAAAAATATAATCCTCCGTCTCCAGGATATGGGGCATATGGCGCAGAAAATCAAGTTCCGCCGGAAAGCCCGTCGCCACCGCCCGTTTGGCGGCCTTCAGATTCATATCCGGGCCGATGGCTATGCCAAGCTCCCGGAGCATCTGGGCAATGACGCCGTCGCCCCAGCCCTTGTTCCGGCCCACCAGATAGCGGATATAAAAGGCATCCATATCCGGGTCGTCCGGCAGATCGCAGAAGTTCTGCCAGAAATCGCAGTTGCCGCAGACGGTGTATACCTCATACTCGCGGCTCAGGGCCATGACCCACCGTAGCGTTCCCAGAGGGTCGGGCCCCTTTTCCAGCAGATCACCTACGATAACAAGGATGTCACTCCCGGAAAAGGCGCATTTTCTCAGCAGTCCCTTCAGATAGGGCAGATTCCCATGGATGTCCGAGACGGCGATGATACGCCGTCCGGGAGCCACGGACAGATACTGCACCACCGGAGGCGTGGTCATCAGCAGCGGCTTGCTCATGGCAGCGTCCAGGGCCGCTGCGTGATATCCATATCCATCAGATACAGCGCCCCGCCGACTCCGTCTGTGACGCCGATCTGCTGAAAGCCTATGGCATCATAAAAGCCGATAGCCGCCGTGTTCGTCTGGGACACATGGAGACGCAGCCGCTTCCGCCCCTGACGGCGGAAATGGCTGACCGCGTGACCGATAAGCTGCGCCCCCAGGCGCATCCCCCGGTATTCCGGCTCCACATACAGAAGGCTTATCCATCCGGCTTCCTCCTCCACGCCCCGGAGGGGGTCAAGCTCTATCAGTCCGGCAGGCTTGCCCTTCACCGTCAGTCTTGTCAGGCAGGCCGGGTCCGTTTTGACGTGCTGGATGGCCAGATGAAGATACAGAGACGGGGCATAGCCGTTCAGGTTCCCATGACTGGCCCGCCAGGTCTGGGCATAGCACCGGGAGTACTCGTCCCCCTCCTTCCGGGGGTCCATGGGCGCCAGGATCGTATCCTCCTTGCCCACGCCCTTGGCCCTCCACCAGGACTGGTGGGCGAAGGTGCTCAGCTCCTCCGGCAGGTGGGAGGCGTCGTTATAAAACTCCAGGCTCAGCTTTCCCTCATCCGCCGTCAGCAGGGAGACAGCGGTATTGTCCCCATAGGGCATGCTGGCGATCTTCTCCGAGGGGATGCCCAATATCCTGCAAAACAGGGCCCGCATAGCCAGGCCATGGCTCACCACCGCTATCGTCCGGCCGGGATGGGTGGCCGCCAGCCCCAGCAGCGACCGCTCCAGCCGGACAGGCACCTGGCTGAAATCCTCACCGCCGGGAACGCTCCACCGTGCGGTATCCGTGGCAAAAAGGGTCATCTGCTCCGGCCAGTCCCGTTCCAGCACGCCCCAGGGCACATCCTCCCAGACGCCCATGCACAGCTCCCGCAGAGCCGGGCTGGTATGCAGCCTGAGCTGCGGATGATATTTGGTGATAGCACTGGCCGTGGATACGGCCCGGTTCAGATCGCTGGACCACAGCTCGTCCACCGGCACATCCCGGAACCGCTCCGCCAGGGCCGCGATCTGCTTCCGGCCCATCTGGGTGACGTTCGCGTCATATTGCCCCTGGGCCCGGCGGTAAAGATTGCCCTCAGCCTCAGCGTGGCGAATCAGATAGATACTGGTCATCTTGTTCCTTCCTGCGTTTTCATGTATAATATAGGTGCGTGCCCCTGCACAGTCTGATATATACCCTATGTCTTTCTATATATTGTATAACAAACATGGAACTTTCTCAAGAGGGAGCATTGGATGAAGGAATCATTACGCAAAAAGAAAAGCGCCCGGCAGGGCGTGGTCATATCCGGGGCCTATGGTCTGGAAAACGCCGGGGACGACGATACCCTCCGGAGCATATTATCGGCCCTGCACCGCATCGACAAGAGCCTTTCCGTCACCGTCATCGCCCACCATCCCAAGCGGACGGCCCGCCGGTTCCATGTAACGGCCAGGGGGCTTTGGAACGTCCCCGGCTGGCTGCTGGCCATGAGGCAGGCCAGCCTGTTCATCAGCGGCGGGGGAAGCCTGTTGCAGGATGTCACCAGCCGCCGGAGCCTGTGGTTTTATCTTCTCACCATCCGCATAGCAAAAAAAATGGGCTGCGCCGTAGAGCTGTATGGCTGCGGCATCGGCCCCATCCGCCAGGAAAAGGCCCGCCAGCGGACGGCGGATTGCCTGAACCAGTGCGCGGATGTGATATCCGTCCGGGACCAGGACAGTCTGGGCACGCTTACGGCCTGGGGCGTAACCCGGCCCAGACTTCTTCTGGGCGCTGACCCGTCCCTGTGCTTTACCCCAAAAATGCAGCCGCTCCAGCGGCAGATCGGCTTTGTCCTCCGGCCCTGGCCGGGCTTTTGGGTCCACGTTCCTGATTTTGCCCAGGCTGCCCGATACGCGCGGCAGCAATACAACCTGACGCCGGTGTTTTATATCTTCGCGCCGGAGGACAAGGCCGCCGTCGAATCCGTCATGGCGGAACTGGAGGACCGAAGCGGCGAGATCCTGCCCATGGATAAACTGCGGGATGAGGTCCCCTGCGGCGTACGCCAGGCCAGCCGGCGCTTCGAGCGAATGACCGTTATGCTGTCCATCCGGCTCCACGGCCTGATATTCGCCCTCCGGGCGGGCGTGCCCGCCGCCGGCGTCAGCTATGACCCCAAGGTGGACGCCTTCTGCCGGGAGGCCGGCCTGCCTGCCCTGTCTCTGGAGGATGTGACCGGGGACGGGCTGTGCCGCCTGATCGACCAGGCCATGGACCTGGACGGGGAGACCCTCTCCCGCTCCCTGTCCCAGCTGCGGGAACGGGAGCTGCGAAACAGCCGCGCCGCCGCCCAGCTCCTGGCCGGGGAGGAAGCGAAGGAAGGAGAATGATCGTGTGGACAAAGGATATTCCGGTAATCGGGATTGAGCATCCGGACAACTATGTGAGAGCCTATCACGTCTCAGGCTCAGCGCATGTCAAATAACCGCGCAAAACAGCATAACAGGAGCCTTTGGAGCGGGACATTAGACACTACTACTCTTAAGAATGCAAGGTGGATTATAACTATGAAAATACAGGATTTATTGCCGATCGGTTCCGTCGTTCTTCTAAATAACGGCGAGAAGAAATTGATGATTATCGGTATTATGCAAAACGACACCGGTGGTACAAAAAAGAACTATGATTATTTAGGCGAGCTTTACCCGGAAGGGCATATTGGAAAGGGCTTTCAGTACCTGTTTAATCATGAAGATATAAATAAAATCATTTTCCGCGGTTATGAGGATGATGAGAGAGCGGAGTTTTTGAAAAAGCTCTCAGACACATATGAGACCTGACACGTCTATTGGCTATCTGCTGCCGCCCCGAAGTCACCGGCACATAACGCAAAAACCAGCTATGCACCCCGCGCCTATGGCGCGGTCGCATAGCTGGTTTTATTGCAATGACAATGGGATTTATGCTCTGTGCCACTTCACACCCTGGGGGGTATCCTCCAGGACGATGCCGGCGGCCTTCAGCTCGTCACGGATGCGATCGGCCTCCGCCCAGTTCTTGGCCTTCCGGGCGGCCTGGCGGGCGGCGATCTTTTCCTCTATCTCCTGATCCAGGCTCTCGGCCTGACCGAAGGGAATGCCCAGCACATCGCACAGCTCCAGGAATATATCCCGGCAGGCGGCGGCCAGAGCCCTTGTGGGGTCAGAGGCGGGGGACACGGCGGCGTTCACATCCCGCACCAGCTCGAAGATAACGGAGATGGCATCGGCGGTGTTGAAATCGTCGTCCATGACCTCCACGAATCGCTGGCGGTATTTGTCCAGCCCCCGGACAAAGGTGGCGTCCTCCTCGGACATGGGCTCATCCCGGCCCTTTTCCGCAAAGAAATCAAGGTTCTCCTTGGCGGTCTTCAGCCGGTCCAGGGCGGCCTGGGCCTGCTCCAGGATATCTGCCGAATAGTTCAGGGGGGAGCGGTAATGGCTCATGAGCATGAACAGCCGGATGCAGTCGTAGCCATAGACTGCGGCAGCCTCCCGGACAGTGAAGAAGTTCCCCAGGGATTTGGACATTTTCTTGTTGTCCACATTGATAAAGCCGTTATGGAGCCAGTAATGGACGAAGGGCACCCCGTTGGCAGCCTCGGACTGGGCGATCTCGTTTTCATGGTGAGGGAAGGTCAGATCCTGACCGCCGGCGTGGATATCGATGGTCTTGCCAAGATAGCGGTTGGACATGGCGGAGCACTCGATGTGCCAGCCGGGGCGGCCCATGCCCCAGGGAGATTCCCAGGCGGGCTCGCCGGGCTTTGCCGCTTTCCACAGGGCAAAGTCCATGGGGCTTTCCTTGATGTCGTTGACCTCGATACGCGCCCCGGCCTGGAGGTCATCCAGATTCTGATGGCTCAGCTTGCCGTAATCCTTGAATTTCAGGGTGCGGTAATATACGTCCCCCTGGGCCTCATAGGCGTAGCCCTTGTCGATCAGGGTCTGTATCAGCTCGATGATCTGGGGGATGTTCTCCGTGGCCTTGGGATGGACGGTAGCCTCCCGGACGCCCAGGGCCTTCACATCCTGCCAGTATTCGGCGATATATTTTTCCGCCACCTCTGCGGCGGAAACGCCCTCCTCATTGGCCTTTTTGATGATCTTGTCGTCCACATCGGTGAAGTTCTGCACGAACGTGACCTGATAGCCCCGGTATTCCAGATACCGGCGCAGCACGTCGAACATGATGATAGGCCGGGCGTTGCCCACATGGATGTAATTATACACCGTGGGGCCGCAGCAGTACATACGGACCTTCCCCTCCTCGATGGGAACGAAGTCCTCCTTCTGCATGGTCAGATCGTTATAAAAACGCATTGGCTCAGCTCTCCTTTGTTTTCATGAATTCTTCTTCCAGCTTCTGCAGCCGCTCCCGCAGGGCGATCATTTCCAGGGCCACAGGGTCGGAGATGTTCACCTGGTCCACGTTGCCGGCATAGTCTACCTTCTCCCCGTCCAGCTTGATGACCCGGGCGGGCACGCCCACGGCGGTAGCGTTGGGGGGGACCTCCGAAAGCACCACCGCGCCTGCGGCGATGCGGCTGTTGTCTCCCACCTTGAAGGGGCCCAGCACCTTGGCGCCGGAGCCGATCAGGACGTTGTTTCCGATGGTTGGATGGCGCTTGCCGTGGTCCTTGCCGGTACCGCCCAGGGTAACACCCTGATAGAGCAGCACATCGTCCCCGATCTCCGCCGTCTCTCCGATGACCACGCCCATGCCATGGTCGATGACCAGGCGGCGGCCGATGACGGCGCCCGGGTGTATTTCAATGCCGGTGGCCCGGCGGGCCCGCTGGGAGATGCCCCGGCCCAGAAATTTCATCCCGTGGGTCCAGCACCAATGGGCCCTGCGATAGCGCATGACCGCCTTGACCCCGGGATAATACATCCATATCTCAAGCTTGCTGCGGGCGGCGGGGTCACGGGCCTGATATGCGGCAAGCGTCTCTCTCAAATAATCAAACATATATAATAGCACCACCATGAACATGATATTCACGGCCGCCGATGCTGATACCCTCTGAACCTGTATCCATCGCTGGACACCTGTGAATACAGGTTTTAAACAGTCTCCCCGATCAGGCAGCCGTCCTCAAAACCGGTGATACGCACCCGGACGAACTGCCCCGGCTCGGCCTGACCCGTGAACAGCACCTGCTCGTCCACATCAGGGGAGTCGGCATAGCGGCGGCCGCACCAGAGGCCGTCCTCCCGGCCCTGGCAAAGCACCTGAAATTCCCGCCCGATCTGCTGCCGGTCATAGTCGTCCATGATCCGGCACTGCAAATCCATGACCGCGCGGCGGCGGGCCTCCGCCTCCTCCTCGGTACATCGGTCGGTCATTTCGGCGGCAGCGGTGCCCTCCTGCGGGGAGAACGCAAACACACCGGCTCTGGGGAGCCGCTGCTCCCGCAGGAAATCCACAAGCTCCTGAAATTCCTCCGGTCCCTCTCCCGGCAGACCCACGATAAACGTAGTGCGCAGCACCACGTCCTCTATTCTGGCCCGAAGCTTATCGAAAAGGGCCGTAATGGTCTGCTTGCGCTCCGGGCGGCGCATACGGCGGAGGATATCGTCGTTCACATGCTGAACGGGGATGTCCAGATATTTTACGATCTTCGGTTCCGAGGCGATCTCGTCGATCAGCTCGTCCGTTATCTCGCTGGGATAGAGATAGTGCAGGCGTATCCAGGCGATGCCCTCTATCCTCGCCAACTCCTTCAGAAGCGTGGTGAGAGTCGTCCCGTCCTTCAGGTCATGACCATACCATGTCACGTCCTGGGCCACCAGGATAAGCTCCTTGATGCCTCCCTCGGCCAGGGCGCGGGCCTCCTGAAGGATAGCCTCCATGGACCGGGAGCGGTATTTTCCCCGGATGGATGGGATGACGCAGTAAGCGCAGCGCTTGTCACAGCCGTCGGCGATCTTGATGTAGGCCCAGGCGGGGCCAGTGGAGACCAGCCTGTCCAGCTCCGGCAGGGGAGCGCTCTTATCCCGGAATCGGGCATAATGCTCCTCGCCGGATTCCAGGGCGGCCACCACATCCGGGAAGCTGCCGGTCCCCAGGACCGCATCTATCTCCGGGATCTCCTTTAAAATATCCCCCTGATACCGCTGGGGCAGACAGCCGGTGACCACCAGTCGGCGGAGCGGGCCTGTCTTTTTCAGCTCCGCCAGCTCCAGGATGGCGTCGATGGCCTCCTGCTGGGCGGCCTCAATAAAGGCGCAGGTATTCACCACCGCCCCCTCCGCCTGGGAAGGGTCGGCAACGATCTCATGTCCCGCCTGCACCACCAGGGACAGCATCTGTTCCGAATCGATTAAATTCTTGGCGCAGCCAAGAGAGGTAAAGCAAACTTTCATGTTCCTGTTCAGCGGGGCTCACCCCGCTCTTTTCCTGTTTATTCGTCCCCGCAGCCATAGCGGTTCAGCGCCGCCCGGATATCCTCCCAGGCATAGCCCTTGCGAAACAGAGCGGCGGCAGCCTTCTCCCGCTCCCTGCGGTCGGAAGCGTCCCGCCCCCGGAGCTTTGCCGCCAGGAGCCGGTCTATATTCTCCGTCCCCTCCGGCAGCTCTAAAAGGGCCACATCCCAAAGCTCCTTGGGGATGCCCCGGCGGTTCAGCTCCGTTTTTATCCGCCCCGGGCCATAGCCTCCGGCGGCATAATGCCGGACGATCATACCGGCATACTCGGCGTCGTCCAGAAAGCCGTAATCCAGACACAGGGCGCAGACGGTCTCGATATCCTCCTGCGCGCAGCCCTTCTGGGCCAGCCGGTCCCGCAGCTCCTTTTCGGAGTGAGGACGCTTCAGGTAATCCGTGGCCCACTTTTTCGCCTGCTCCAGGGGCGTGGCGGGAGTTTTTTTTCGCTTTGGCTCCTCCGCCGCCGGATCGTTCAGCACAGAGCGGACGGTATATTTCTCCGCCCCTGTCTCATCCCGGGACATTATTCCTCGCTTCCGTCGTCAAAATCCTCGGCGGTCACGTCCACGGCCCGGCCGGCGGCCTTGGCGGCCCGGACGGCCTGGGGGCCCATGAGCTTCACATAGTTGGCGCGGATCTCCTGTTCGATCTGGTCTGCCTTGTCAGGATTCGCGGTCAGGTATTCCTTCACGCCCTCCCGGCCCTGGATACGCTCGCCGCAGCAGGTGAACCAGGCCCCGGCCTTTTCAATGATATCCAGCCGGACGCCCAGGTCTACGATCTCGCCGATCTTGGAGATGCCCTCGCCGTATATCACATCGAACTGGGCCTCCTTGAAGGGGGGCGCCACCTTGTTTTTCACGACCTTGACCCGGGTGCGGTTGCCGATCATCTCATCCCCGGATTTCAGGGTCTCTATCCGACGCACGTCCAGGCGCACGCTGGAATAATATTTCAGCGCCCGGCCGCCCGGCGTGGTCTCCGGATTCCCGTACATAACGCCGATCTTTTCCCGGAGCTGGTTGATAAAGACAACGATGCAGTTGGTCTTGGAAACGATGCCCGCCAGCTTCCGCAGGGCCTGGCTCATCAGCCTGGCCAGCACGCCCACGGAGGAATCGCCCATCTCCCCCTCCAGCTCGCTGCGAGGCAGCAGCGCCGCCACAGAGTCCACCACGATCACATCGATGGCGCCGGAGCGCACCAGCGCCTCCGTGATCTGCAGCGCCTGCTCCGCCGTGTCCGGCTGGGAGATCAGGAGGTTATCGATGTCCACCCCCACAGCCCGGGCATAGGCCGGCTCCAGGGCGTGCTCCACGTCGATATAGGCGGCCTCGCCTCCCAGCTTCTGGGCAGAGGCCACGATATGCAGGGCCAGGGTGGTCTTACCGCTGGCCTCCGGGCCGTATATCTCCACAATGCGCCCCCTGGGCACACCGCCGATGCCCAAGGCCAGGTCAAGGCCCAGGGAGCCGGTAGGAATGGATGCCACGTTCACGGGGATATCCTCCCCCAGGCGCATGATGGCACCCTTGCCGTAGTCCTTTTCGATCTGGGCCAGGGCCGTCTCCAGGGCTTTTTTCTTGTCCGCCGCCGGGCCCACTGTGGGAGAGGCTGATCTCTTTGTCGCCATAGTGCTTCGTTCCTCTCTATATATAATAATCGTCTTTGATGTGATGCCTGCTTTTAAATGTGGCCCACCACAACGCGCTCCGTGCCGTTCGTGTCCTGCAATGCGCCGGTGCGGACGAAGCCGGCCTCGGTCATAAGCTCCTGCACCGGCTGGCTCTGGCCCTCGCAGACCTCCAGCATAAGGGAGCCGCCGGGCTTCAGGACCCGCTTCCACAAGCGGACGACCGGCCGGATGATATCCAGGCCGTCCTCTCCCCCGTCCAGCGCGGCGATCGGCTCGTAGTCCCGGACAGAGGGGTCCAGCTCCGCCAGCTCCACCGTAGGGATATAGGGCGGATTGCACACGATCAGGTCAAAATGCCCCAGGAGCATGGGAGGTTTTTTCGTGGCGTCCGCCTCCACGCATATGGCCCGCAGCTCCAGCTTGTTTTTCTCGATGTTCCGGCGGCACAGGCGCAGGGCCATGGGGTCGTTATCCGCCATGACCAGCCTTGCTCCCGGCATATGGACCGCCAGGGCGCAGCCGATACATCCGGAGCCGGTGCAGAGATCCAATATCCTGGGCTTCGTGTTCCGCCCGGCAAAAAGCTGGATGGCCGCCTGCGCCAGTATCTCCGTGTCCGTCCGGGGGATCAACACATCCCTGGTGATCTCCAGGGGGATGCCGTAAAACTCCCAGCTCCCGGTAATATAGGCCACCGGTTCCCCGGCCAGATGCCGTTCTATCAGCTCCCTGACCCGCCGGTCCAGTTCGTCCGTGGCATAAAGAGGCAGATCACGGGTCAGCTGCTCCATGGTCTTGCCGCTGGCCTGAGACACGATGAGCCGGGCCTCCAGCCCATACGCCTCGACCCCGGCAGCCTTCAGCGCCCGCCGGGCATTAATGTAGATTTCATTGTACGTTTTCGCCATAGCTCACATCTTTATCTCTGTATATTTGTCGCGCTCCCGCGATTTCATCGCGGATGAAACATTATTTACCAGGCATCCGAGCCCTTTTCCTCCGGGATGACCAGCTTCAGGGCAGTGATGGCCACCTCGATCATGGAGTCGTCCGGCTCGTTGGTGGTAATATGCTGCAGCTGCTTGCCGGGCCAGGAAAGAATGCGGGAGAGAAGGTTATCATGCCGGCCCACCCAGCGGTTCAGCTCATAGGTCAGGGCCACCACTACCGGCAGCAGACATATTTTCACCACCATGCGCAAAAGCGCGTTGTCCACATGGAGGAAGGTATTCACCAGAATGAACACCAGGATGCTCATAATGATCACCACCAGCAGGAAGCTGGTGCCGCAGCGGGGATGGAACCGGCTCTCCTCCCGGACGTTTTCCACCGTCAGCTCCTTGCCGTGCTCATAGCAGAAGATGGACTTATGCTCTGCTCCGTGATAGGAGAACACACGCTTGATATCCTTCATCTGGGCCACTGCCGCCATATAGATCAGCAGAATGGCCAGCTTCACCACGCCCTCCAGGAGGGTGCGCAGGCCGTCATGCCCGGACCGGAGGGCCGGGATAAGGGACACCAGCGCCGTGGGCAACACAATGAACAGCCCGATGGCCAGTGCCACCCCCAGCACCATAGCCAGGCCAATGACAAATTTTTCCGCCTTTTCGGAGCCAAATTTTTTCTCTATCCACAGATCCAGCTTGGACGGCTCCTCCTGCTCCTCCTCCGGGAGAAACTGGGCGGAGTAGGTCAGAGCCTTCATGCTCTTGACCATGCTGTCCACAAAGTTCACAACGCCCCGTATCAAGGGCCAGCCGCAGAAGGGATGCTTGTCCTTGAGCTGGTTCAAGGGCTCCACCGTAGTGGCCATGGTCCCGTCCTGCTGGCGGACGACGATGGACTGCTTATCCACCCCCCGCATCAGGATGCCTTCGATCAGAGCTGAGCCACCAATGCTGGTGCGGAAGCCCTGGGATTCTTTTTTTGCCATAATACCGCCTTTCTGAAAGTAGTTCGCGCCAAAATGCGCTGTCGGATTTTTTTATATATTCGATCTATATCATACGCCTCGTCCGCAGACAGACGTTCTTATTTTTCCAGTTGTGAGTACCTTACCAACACTATACTATATAACAGAATCCCGTCCAGCGCAAGTGCTGGACAGGAATTTTGTCCGATTCTCTACAAATTTTATAGGAATATCCGCCGGCATGCTTATCCTATCGTCAGCTCCTCCTCGCTGATAACGGGGAGCATGACGGTGACGACCAGTCCCATCCGTCCGTCTGCGGCGTTTTCCAGCACCAGACGGCCCTTGTGACGGGTGATGATCTCATCGCATACGGACAGGCCGATGCCGCTGCCCCGCTCCTTGCCGCTGCCTTTATAGAATTTTTTCTTCACGAAGGGCAGCTCCTCCGGCGGGATGCCGGGGCCGAAGTCCCGGAAGCGGATGACCACCCAATTATCCGTGGCCCCGATGGTGACGACCATGCGGCCGGCGGCCCGGCCATATTTGGCGGCGTTGTCCATGATATTCAGGAACACCTGCTTCAGCCGCGCCGGGTCTCCCAGAATGCAGGGGATATCCTCCTCCGGCTCGGCATACTCCACGGTCATGCCCTCCTGCTTCAGGAGCGTGCCATAGCTGAAAATGGCGTCCGACAGCTCTCCGGCCACATCCACCGTTTCCACGTTCAGATTGAACCGGCCGTCCTGGATGCGGGTGAACTCCAGCAGCTCCTCCACCATTTTTGTCAGGCGGCCGGACTCCTTGGCGATGATGGTTATGCCCCGGCGGGAATCCCCGGTGATGGCCTCGTCATACGCCAGGGTCTCTGACCAGCCGGTGATAGCGGTCAGAGGGGTGCGCAGCTCATGAGAGATGGAGGAGATGAATTCCGTCTGCACCTTTTCCGTCTCCCCAATCTTAACGCTCATCTCGTTGATGGCGTCGGTCAGATCGCCGATTTCGTCGTCATATTTTTTCTGGGCCTGGATGCCGTAGCTCCCCTCTGCGATGCGCTTGGCGATGCCGGTCAGCTCCACCAGCGGCTCCGTAACCGTGCGGATAAAATAAAGGTTCGACAGCACCACCGCCAAAATCACCAGCAGTCCGATCCCGGCCGCCATAGCCGAGGCCTTCCATATCTGCCGGTTCACCAGGCGCAGGCTGGTGACATAGCGCATGGCCCCGATCACAGACCCGTCTGCGGACAGCAGAGGCGCAGACACAGCCAGGATGCGCTCCCCTGTTCCTGCGTTCCGGCCGGTATAGACGCCGATGGTCTTGCCGTTCAGGGCTGTATCCAGATCCGCCGTGCCGGGGCTGGTGCCGGCAGAGACGCCATAGCTGGACACCTCCACCACCCCCCGGGCGTTCACGAACTGAAGCTCCAGCACGTCCTTGTCCTCAAAGCTCTCCGTATAGCGGTAGGCGCTCTGATAATACTGGGCGTAGGTCTGGGAAATATAGCCGGTAAAAAAATTGGAGGCGGATTCCGCCTTGGCCGTCAGACCGGTCTTGACGGCGTTATAGTAATAGCTGCGCGCCCCAAGGGTGAACACCAGGGTGACCAGCACCACCAGCGCCGCCGTCAGCAGGATACCGGAACGTATCCACCGGTTTTTCAGCCCCCGCGTATGCTGTTTTTCCGTGCCGTCCACCCCCATATCCTTTGGTCAGAAGATTCTCTCAGGCTTTTTGGTCAAAAGCCCCATTTATAGCCATAGCCCCAGACCGTGGTAATATAGGTCGGAATGGTGCTGTTGTCCTCGATCTTGATGCGCAGCCGGCGGATATTCACGTCCACGATCTTCAGCTCGCCGAAATAGTCCCGGCCCCAGACGGTGTTCAATATGTCCTCCCGGGACAGAGCCCTGCCGGGGTTATCCATAAACATCTTCATGATGGCATACTCGATCTGGGTCAGCTTGATGCGCTGGCCGTTTTTCTCCAGGGTACGGTTGCGGGTATTCAGCCGGAAGGGACCCTGGTGAATCTCGCCGTCGTCCTCCGGAGCCTCATCCACGGAGGTGCGGCGCACCAAAGCGTCCACCCGGGCAGTCAGCTCCGCCGGGGAGAAGGGTTTCGTCACATAGTCGTCCGCCCCGGTCATCAGGCCGGTCACCTTGTCCATCTCCTGCGCCTTGGCGGTGAGCATGATAATCCCCACACGGGAATCCGTGGCCCGGATGCGGCGGCAGACCTCATAACCGTCTATGCCGGGCAGCATCACATCCAGCAGCGCCACCTTCACATCCGGGTTCTGCTCCAGCAGCTCCAGGGCCTGCTCTCCGGTCTCCGCCTCGATAGGCTCATAGCCGGAGCGCCGCAGGTTGATGACCACAAAGCTGCGTATGCTGGACTCATCCTCCAAAACCAATATCTTTTTCACGTTGCTTTTGCCTCCTTACGCCGTCACAGGTCTCCGGCAAGCCACTCCTGATATATCAGATTAAAATTATCCGTCACATCCTGCTCCGTCAGCTCCTCCGTCCAGAGCTGGGCGGCATAGACCGTGGACTCCTCCTGCTTCAGGAGGAAGCGGCCCTCCGCCTCGGCCCTGTCCAGCCGGTTCTCTCCGGTCAGGGTGTATATGGTAAGTATATCCCTCTGCTCCCCCGTATCATCCGTCAGGGAGAAGGTCACGGCGGCCTCCCCTGCCGTCTCCTCCTGCCGGGATACGGAAAGGCCGTTCATCAGCGGCGTATCCGTCAGGATCAGATACCACCCGTCGTCATAGTTATGATATGTGGTCAGGGTCAGGGTGCGGCCCCCGCCGCTGTCCAGGCTGTACCAGGCCAGGGCGTCCCCGCTCTCCAGGGGCAGCTCCAGGGCCCGGTCGCTGTTGATATCCGCCGCATAGGCCCCGGCCCGGCGCACCGTGCTGCTCTGGCCGGTGTTGGACATAGTAATATTTTCCGCCGCGCCGTCCTGAAGGATAAACACATCCGTCAGAAGAAGCTCATCCCCGGCGCTGCTCTCCACAAAAAGGGCCGGCGTCCCATCGGAAAGGTAGGAGCTTCTGGCCCGCAGCACCTCCGTGATACCGGAGGACAGCGCCGCCTGGGTGGAGGACACCTGATCCTCCCCGTCCACCTGATAGACCGTCAGACTGCTGCCGGCGTCATAGTCGATGCCGATGTTCAGCAGCTCCGACGTACCATCCCCGTCCAGGTCATATACCACGAAGGCTGAGCAGTCCGCGCTCAGGACCTCCACCGGCTCCTGACCGCTCAGATCATAAACGGACAGCAGCCGGATATCTCCCGATATCTGCCAGGCGATGATAAGCTCCAGGGCTCCGTCTCCGTTCAGGTCCGCATATTCCACGCTGGATACGGCAGAGCCCTTCCCGGCGATGACGATATAGAGGAAATAGGCCCCCTCCTCGTCCAGCCGGTATATGCACACAGAGGGCGTATGGGCACTGTCTGCCAGAAAGGCCAGGGCCTCCGAGACCCCGTCCCCGTCCAGATCCCGAAGCTGCACGGACTGGCGGTTGCTGCCGCCGGTGGGCGCGGCATACTCGCTCCCCTCGTCGATCCGCTGGCCGATCAGCTCCTGGAGCTGGACATATTCCTCCTGCTGCCGGGGCAGAGAATACAGCTCATCCGCCTCGGTCATGCACCCGGCGCAGGTCAGGGTCAGAAAAACGGACAAAAGGAGCGCCGCTACACGATTTTTTCCAGCTTTCATGGCACCACCTCATCCGTTATTACAGCCGTGCAGACAGCCGGAAATATCAGGCATGATAAGACGGCTGCCGCAGATTTACCCCTATTATATCACAACAGTTACGAAAAACCTAGAGAAAAGTTACAAAAGATGACAGAAAATTTCAGAAACGCGGCAAAGTTTTTGCTAATATTACAGCAGACCCTTGCCCGTCCGGAAAAATGGTAATATAATAGATGAACAGCATAGAAAATACGCCAAAAATCATAACAGGAGGCATATCGATAATGGATATGGAAATCACCATCCAAAAGACCACGACGCCCAAGGCAAAGCCCCAGATCGAGGGCATCCCCTTCGGCACTTATTTTTCCGACCATATGTTCATCATGAACTATGAGACCGGCAAGGGCTGGTTCGATCCCCGCATCGTCCCCTACGGCCCTCTGTCCCTGGACCCCTCCACCATGGTGCTGCACTACGCCCAGGAGATCTTCGAGGGTCTGAAGGCCTATCGCACGGCGGACGGTAAAATCCAGCTGTTCCGCCCCACGGAGAACATCGCCCGGATGAACCGCTCTGCGGAAAAAATGTGCATCCCTCCCGTGCCGGAGGATATCTACCTCAAGGCGCTGAAGACCCTGGTAGAGGTGGATAAGGACTGGGTGCCCAGCGAGCCGGACACCAGCCTTTATATCCGCCCCTTCATCATCGCCACGGATAAGCATGTGGGCGTCCACGCCTCCCATACCTATCTCTTTATTATCATCACCTGCCCGGTGGGCAGCTATTACCCCGAGGGCCTGAACCCGGTGAAGATCGCCATCGAGAGCCGGGAGGTCCGGGCTGTCCGGGGCGGCACCGGCTTCGCCAAGTGCGGCGGCAACTACGCCGCCTCCCTCCATGCCAGCGAGGTCGCCGAGTCCAAGGGCTTCAGCCAGGTACTGTGGCTGGACGGCGTGGAGCAGAAGTACATCG
Organism: Oscillospiraceae bacterium; assembly: GCA_021203045.1. GTDB lineage: Bacteria > Bacillota > Clostridia > Oscillospirales > Oscillospiraceae > CAJOIG01. Next base: position 19,996 of record JAJQBY010000101.1, read on the forward strand.
AGGAGGTAGGCGCCATGAACGTCATGTTCAAGATCGACGGCAAGATCGTCACTCCCTCCCTGGCCAAGGGCACCGTTCTGCCCGGCATCACCCGCAAGAGCGCCATCCAGGTGCTGTCCGACTGGGGCTACGAGATCCAGGAGCGGGACCTGTCCGTGGACGAGCTGATCGCCGCCTGCGAGAGCGGCAAGCTGGAGGAGGCCTGGGGCGTCGGCACCGCCGCCGTGGTGTCCCCCATCGGAGAGATCATCTATCAGGACAAGGAGCACATCATCAATGGCTTCAATATCGGCGAGCTGACCCAGAAGCTGTATGACACCATCACCGGCATCCAGTGGGGCAAGACCGCCGATCCCTACGGCTGGGTAGTCCCCGTCTGCTGATGGACGGAACAATCCTTCTGACCGGAGCTGCGGGCTATATCGGTTCCCACACCGCCATAGCCCTGGCTCAGGCCGGATATGACCTGGCCATCGTGGACAACTGCTCCAACAGCAGCCCCATCGCTGTGGAGCGGTGCCGGGAGCTGACTGGAGCGGACATTCCTTTTTATCAGGCGGATGTGGCGGATAAGACCGCTCTGCTGGAGATCTTCCGCCAGGTGAAGCCGGCGGCAGTGATGCATTTTTCCGGCTATAAGGCGGTGGGCGAGAGCGTGGCCCAGCCCCTGAAATATTACCGCAACAACCTGGACACCACCCTGACCCTGCTGGAATGCATGGTGCAGGAGGGCGTGAACGCTTTTATCTTCTCCTCCTCCGCCACCGTATACGGGGCCAACGCCACCGTCCCCTACCGGGAGAGCGACCCGGTGGGCGGCTGCACCAACCCCTACGGCTGGACAAAGCTGATGATCGAGCAGATCGCCCGGGACACCGCGGCGGCCAATCCGGACATGAGCGTGGTCCTGCTGCGGTATTTTAACCCTGTCGGCGCCCACGAGAGCGGCCGCATCGGAGAAAATCCCTCCGGCATTCCCAACAACCTGATGCCCTATATCGCCCAGGTCGCCGTGGGCAAGCTGGACCATCTGAACATCTTCGGCAACGACTACGACACCCCGGACGGCACCGGCGTGCGGGACTATATCCACGTCATGGATCTGGCCCGGGGCCACGTGGCGGCGCTGGACTACGCCATGGGACACACCGGCACGGAGGCATTCAACCTGGGCACCGGCAGGGGCGTCAGCGTGCTGGAGCTTGTAAACGCCTTCCAGTCCGTGAACGGCGTGCCCGTCCCCTATGAGATCGCCCCCCGGCGGCCGGGAGATCTGGCCTCCGTATGGGCCGACCCCACCAAGGCAAGAGAGGTCCTGGGCTGGACGGCGGAAAAGACCGTGGAAGACATGGTGGCCGATTCCTGGCGCTGGCAGAAAAATAATCCAAACGGATATTGATCCGGCTTTATTTGCGCCTGCGGGCGCGGGCTGAGGGGCCGCCGTCGCGGGAATTTTCCTGATTCTGGAAACCGCGGGCGGTCCTCTTCATAAAAAGTTCACAAATAATTCACGACTGAACACCGGCCAGTCGGTATACTGACATTGCGATAATAAAAACGCCTTACACATCCTTTATAATGATCGGAGGAGACGTTTATGAAAAAGACCTGCATCGTCTGTATACTGCTGGCCCTTTTTTTGCTTGCGGTCACCGGCTGCTCTCAGGTCTCGGAGACCACGGAAATCGCCGCCGTGCCGGACGCTGACCGGCCCGGCACGCCTCACGCTCTGTCCGGCACTATCGTCGTCCGGGGCTTTGAGTGGGGCCCGGGCGTAAACCGGGTCATCTTCACCTTCGATGAGGAGATAGACGGCGTTTATACAGAGGGTGCGGCCATCACTACCTCCCACTTTGAACGGGAGGTAACGAATGTTTATCTGTCCGACGAGCTGGGGAATACCGTGTCCGGCTCCTCCTGCTATGTGACGGTGGAGATGGTGACGAATTTTGACGCCACCGGCTCCCCCTTTGAAACGGATATGACTACAGAGCATAGCGTTTGGGCGGACGAGTATATCGTTACCGCCAGCTTCACCGTTTGGGCCTCCGGCAGCTACTTCACCATCGAATTCAACGACGACTGCATTGACAACCGCGTCTGCCCGGAGCTGGAGCGGTTCACCCTGCGGGACAGCTATACCGGGGACTACGTCAACCCCCTGACCGGGCAGACGGAGACTCTGACCCTGAATTATGCCGCCTATGAGCCGGACAGCCTGTCCAGCTGGGACAAAAATCCTCTGATCATCTGGCTCCACGGCCGGGGCGAGGGAGGCGACGACATCGAGCGGGCCATTCTGGGCAACGAGGTCTCCGCCCTGACGGAGACGGAGATACAGTCCTATTTCACCTCCGGCGATCAGACCGGGGCCTATGTGCTGGTGGTACAGTGCCCCACCTACTGGCTGGACGGAGGCGACGGCACAGAGAGCCGGGGAGACGTTTCCAGCCGGTATACGGAAATTCTGATGGATACCATTGAGGCATACATAGAGCAAAACACAGATGTGGACACGGACCGCATCTACATCATGGGGGCCTCTAACGGAGGGTATATGACCCTGGAAATGCTTATCCATTACCCGGACTATTTCGCCGCCGCCGTCCCGTGCAGCGAGGTATACGCCTATACGGTCTACGCCAGGGACGACCTGGGGCAGTACCGCACCTTTTACGGCGAGTATATCCAGACACGGGAGATATATCTGACCGAGGACAAGATCGAGGCCCTGTGTCAGACGCCCATCTGGTTCATTCAGGCCATAACAGATACTCTGGCCCCCGCCAACGAATACACCATCCCCACCTATCAGGCCCTGCTCCAGGCGGGCGCGGATAACTGCTGGTGCAGTATGTATTTCGACGTGGTGGGAACGGAAAGCTCCGACACCCAATATCTGGGCCACTGGTCCTGGGTATATCTGTTCAACAATCAGGTGTCCCTGGTTCAGGACAGGGACACCATCCTGGAATCGGAGGATGATTTCTTCAGCGGCTTCCGTCCCAGCGCGGACGGCGGCACAGAATCCGTCACCGATGCGGACGGAAACGCCTATGACAGTATTTTCGCCTGGCTGAACGACCAGGTCCTGGATTAAAGCAGAAAGAGACGCCTATGAAAAAAGTGACCTATTTCCATATGGACACCTGCCCCTACTGCATCCAGGCGGACAAGGTAATCACAGAACTGATACAGGAGCATCCCGCCTGGGCCGCCGTGGAGTTTGAGATGATCGACGAGACCGTCCACCCGGAGATCGCGGACAGATACGACTATTACGCTAATCCCTGCATGTTCATCGGGGAGGAAAAGCTGTACGAATCCCATCTTTTTGAGACCGAGGAGGAATGCCGCGCCCATATAGAGGCGGTATTCCGCCGCGCCATGGAGGACTGACCTATGCCCCCTGTTACGCTGCCGGCCAAGCACAACCCGAAGACCTCCAAAACCCCGGTGCCCGCGCCTGTCAAAATGGATGGGATCGTGGACTATGTGCGCTGGCTGGGCCGCTTTTCCTTTTCTGAGCTGCCCCTGTGCGAGGCGGATGTGTTCGTTATGTGCGTCATCGCCTATTACGATCTGAAGCCGGTGCTCCGGGACCACGGGACAGAGGGCCTGCGTCTCCGGGACTGCCGGGAGCAGTTTCTGTCTGGAGAGGTGACCATCCAGATCACCGGCGGGGATATGGGAAACGGAGCCATTTTCCAGGCCGCCACAGAATCCGCCCGGTTCGGAGAGCTTCTCATCACCGATTATTCCGATATTTTCGAACCGACCATTCCCCTGCAATTCATGGCCCTGACGCTTCACTACCGGAACGAATTTTCCTTCATCGCCTACCGGGGCACGGATGAGACCATCGCAGGCTGGAAGGAGGACTGCATGCTCAGCTTCACGGTGACGGAGGCGCAACGCATGGCAGAGGAATACGCCCGGCAGGTCATCCGCCCGGAGGGGCGGTATTACATGGCCGGCCACTCCAAAGGCGGCAATCAGGTGCTTTTCGCCGCCTGTCTGTTGCCCCCCGAGGCGTGGGAACGGGTGGAGCACGTCTATATCCTGGACGGCCCCGGCTTCTGCCCGGAGGTGCTGGATCAGGCTCTGATTCAACGGGTCGACCCCAAATGCACCCGCATCATCCCCCAATTCGACGTGGTTGGAAAGCTCTTTGAACCCAAGATCACGGACACCCGCATCGTCCGCTCCTCCGCCAAGGGCATATTGCAGCACAGCCTGGCCACCTGGGGCATAGAATACGGCGGACTGGCTCTGGCAAAATGGAACGATCAACGCAGTCAGGCCATTTCAGAGATACTGAACCGCTGGATAGAATCTGTAGAGCAGGACAGCCGCAAGGCCCTGATCGACGATCTGTTCGACGCGCTGGCTGCCGGCGGAGCCGTCACCCTCAGCGATATCGCCAGCGGTCCCCAGAGCTTTGAGGCTGTCCTGGCCAGAATGTATCACGCCAGTCCCGACACCAAAAAGGCCATGAAGGAGCTGAGCTCTCAGGCCTGGGCCGTCCTGTTCCGGCACTGGCAGGACCCGCCGCCGACAAAAACATAAGCATGACTCAACGACCCACAGCCCCCGTCGGCGTTCTCCGCCGCCGGGGGCTGTTTTGCTTTGAAAAAGAAAAATCAAAAAATTTTCCAAAAAGCTATTGACATGGTGGGAAAACGGTGTATAATAAATCCATCGCAGAAAACATATCAAACTTATAGGTAAATAGGAGAATTGAACGATGGCCAATATACACAAATCACTTACCGAGCTGATTGGCGGCACCCCGCTGGTAGAGCTGACAAACCTGGAGAAGAAATACGGCCTGAAGGCCACCATCCTGGGCAAGCTGGAATATCTCAACCCCGCCGGGTCCGTGAAGGACCGCATCGCCAAGGCCATGATCGAGAAGGCCGAGGCGGAGGGCAAGCTGGTGCCCGGGTCCGTCATCGTAGAGCCCACCTCCGGCAATACGGGCATCGGCCTGGCCGCCGTGGCCGCCGCCAAGGGCTATAAGGTCATCCTGACCATGCCGGAGACCATGAGCGTGGAGCGCCGGAACCTGCTGAAGGCCTATGGCGCAGAGCTGGTGCTGACCGAGGGCGCCAAGGGCATGAAGGGCGCCATCGCCAAGGCGGACGAGATCGCCGCCGAGACACCCAACAGCTTCATCCCCGGCCAGTTCGTAAATCCGGCAAACCCTGCGATCCATAAGGCCACCACCGGCCCGGAGATCTACCGGGATACGGACGGCAAGGTGGATATCTTCGTGGCCGGCGTGGGCACCGGCGGCACCATCACCGGCGTGGGCGAGTATCTGAAGGAGCAGAACCCGGCTGTCAAGGTGGTAGCCGTGGAGCCCGCCAGCTCCCCTGTCCTGTCCAAAGGCGTGGCCGGGAGCCACAAGATCCAGGGCATCGGCGCAGGCTTCGTGCCGGATGTGCTGAACACCGCTGTATATGACGAGATCATCCCCGTGGAGAACGAGGACGCCTTCGCCCTGGGCCGGGAGATCGGCCGCACCGAGGGCATACTGGTGGGCATCTCCGCCGGCGCCGCCGTATGGGCCGCCCTGGAGCTGGCCAAGCGCCCGGAAAACGAGGGCAAGACCATCGTGGCCCTGCTGCCCGACACGGGAGACCGGTATCTGTCCACACCCATGTTCCAGGACTGATATAACACTAATTCCTTCCAATCCTTCCATACCATATAATTTTGGTTCCCTCCTAAAAAGCCGGCGGCCCAGGTTCCGTACCTGCACCGCCGGTGATTTTTTGTCTTGTGGGCGGACACTTAATAATCAACAATCCCTTTTGCCTCCGTCATGCGGCAGACCAGTTCCGCCAGCGCTTGGGCGCTCATCGCCGATTCCGGCAGCTCCTTTATCCATTGCTCCAGCATGGCCACCATACCGCTGACCACAAAGGTCGTGGCAAACTCCTTTTCCAGCTCTGACCGAACGCCTTGCAGGTCATAGTGAATGTATTGGCTGTCCCACAGATATTCCCGGCATTTCCGCTGCACAACGCAGCTCTTTCCGTTTTTGATGAAAAGGGCCAGTGTGTCCCTGTGCTTGTCAAAGAAGCTGGAGAAAAGCTTGGCTGCGTCGCACAGGCTTTCTATGGTCTGTTCCTTCGTGTGGGAGATGAAATCAGAGAAAAGCGTATCCAGGCAGTATTCTATGATCTCATCCTTGGAATCGAAAATCTGATAAAAGGTCTGCCTGGTCAAATCTGTGCCATCCATAATCTGCTTGATAGACAGGGCCTCCAAATCCGTATGCTGGAGCAGTGCCAAAAAGCTCTGGACGATTTCCCTTCTTGACCGCAGGGCGGACGGGTTATTTCCCTTATACATACCTTGCCTCCATAACTCGCTGAAAAGTCAAACACAAGAAGCCTTCTGTCAAACTTACGGTGCATCTATTGACTTTTCAAAGCTCCTTGTGTATACTATATCACAAAGTCATACAGATGTCAAACATAATACAACTGTATGACTAATGGAGCCCGCCATGTCACTCGTTTATCTTGGTATTGTATTTCTTGTTATCATATTGCTTCTTGCATTGTGCAGGCCGCTGTATCAGGCAATCCTGGGCGGCCTTTTGGCCATGGTTTTCCTGTACCGCATCCCTGTGGCCGCGATTTTCACACAGACCGCCCATGTGTTTACGGACTGGAGCCTGTTGTCCATTTTAGTATCTCTCTACCTCATAACCTTTTTGCAGCGAATGCTGGAGGCCCGCAGTCAAATCAAGCTGGCGCAGGAGGATTTGAACGGATTGTTTCATAATCGTCGCATCAACGTATCGGGTGCGGCATTGTTTATTGGTCTGCTGCCCTCCGCCGCGGCCATGATTCTATGCGGGGATATTGTAAAGAATGCCACTGACGGTTATCTGGAACCAAAAGAGCAAGCCTTTGTAACAAGCTGGTTCCGGCATATCCCTGAAAGCTCTCTGCCCACATACGCCAGCGTACTGCTGATGGCAAGCCTCTCCTCTGTGCCGTTGGGGTCGTTTATGCTGGGAATGGCGGTACCGATACTGACGCTCTTTGCCCTGGGCTATTTCCCCTGCCTGGCCCGGCTGCCGAAGGATCCCGGTACGCCCCGCAGCGAAAACCGCCTCCGCGATTTGCAAAATTTGTTCCTGCACCTGTGGCCGCTGCTGCTGATTCTGGTGTTGATTTTGGCATTCGGACTTTCCGTGGTTCCCGCTGTGGCAATTTCCATCGTGGCCGGAATCGTGGTTTACCGCTTTTCCATGCGGGAGCTGCTGTCCATGCTTCGCAACGCATGGGAGGTGAAGCTGCTGTTAAACACGTTTTTGGTGTTGGTTTTGAAAGAATTTATCGAATATACCTCCGTTCTGGAGACCCTGCCCGATATACTTTCCGCCTTACCTATCCCGGCATATCTGATTTTTGCCATATTGTTTCTTCTGGGCGGTATCATCAGCGGCTCCAGCGGAATCATCGCGCTGGGTACGCCGATTGCGTTTGCCGCCATGGACGGCGGAATGCCCCTAATGGTTTTCCTCATGTGCATGGCCCACGCAGCCAGTCAAATATCTCCCACCCATATATGTCTGGTGGTAGCGTCCGATTATTTTCATATTACGATGGGGGCGCTGATTCGCAGGACGCTCCCCGTGGCGCTGGCCTTTTGCGTTCTGATGGTCGGGTATTACAATCTGCTGCTAATTCTTGGATTCTGAGTTTATGATACATTATTTTGGAAGGAGCAATTTTCATGTCGCAATCCTATATTATTCAGGAAACAGAGCAATACTACCCTCTTTCCGTGCTGTTTCACGACAGCGGAATGGAAATCGAGGTCAGCGACACGCCGCCGTCTGGCATGGTGAAAATGTGGCGGATGGACGACGCTGAGAGTGGAGAGCTGATTTCAGCGGCCACCCTGCAAATCCGGGACGGGGTATATACCCTGGGCGATATTGCCGTCAGGGAAGACCACCGCAGTGAGGGCCTAGGAAAGAGGATGCAAAAGGTGGTTTTTGACGAGGCCAGAAGCATGGGCGTCAAAGAGCTTTGGGGCAGCGCAAAAGTTCCCGATTACTATTACCGCCTGGGCTGGAAAAAGATGGACTGGGATTCATCTCCTAAGGTGGGCGTAAACTGTCACACCTGCACCAGGAGAGGAAAATCCTGTTTCCCTGCAATTATCAAGATGGATCTGTAAAATATTGGTTCCCTCCTAAAAAGCCGGCGGCCCAGGCATCGCACCTGGGCCGCCGGTGTTTTTTCGCTCCATATTGTGAATATGGCTAAGCAGCGGGGGCAATTTTTGTAAAAAACGCTACGTACCAAGGGATTGACAAACGGGGGAAATGCTAATAGAATAATTA
>JAJQBY010000092.1 GCA_021203045.1 Oscillospiraceae bacterium
CATACAGCCATTCGTAATCCATGACCCTCTCCACCTTCCGCAGCAGGTGGTCTTGCGGTACCAGTGCATCTATATCTATCATCACGACTTCCCGCCGTGCATCCTTTTGCCAATTCTCCATGTTTTTACACCCCCTCCTTCTATTTTACCACTTCTTTGGCATGCGGGGGTAGATGCTTTCTTTGACAGACTGACCAGACCCAGCCGGAGCTGGGTCTGGTTTTTTATTGGATATTTGTCGGAATCAGTATACGCCGCCGGCGGCTACGAATTCATCGTAGGTCATGGGGTTGCCGGTCTCCAGCATATCGCCCCAGAGCATTTCGGCGGGGAAGGTGGTGTAATCCCCGGCGTAGATCAGAGGCATGAACTCGTTTTCCACGATGTCTTCGGTCATGGTCTCGTTGACCGCATCCTCGGCCAGGAGCCATGCGTGAAGATACTCCTGATAGGCTTCCTCGCTGGTATCGCCCTCAGCGGCGGTCTCGGCGGACGCCTCGCCGGAGGCCTCGGCAGAAGCAACGGCCTCGGCGGGCTCCACGATGTAATAGCCGTCGGCCTCGGTGACAGTGCCGTTGACGGTGGAGGTCTCGTCCACAGTCAGCTCGGAAACGTAGCTGGTCTCGGTGACGTTCCAGACAGCACCATTAGTCAGGGTCACGGTCAGATAGGTCTCGTCCTCCCGGGGGCCGTATTCGTTCTCGATCATGCCCACATCCAGGATGTTGTCGAAGGAGATGTTGCCGTCCTCGATGGCCAGGGTAGAGTTGGAGAGGGTGACAGCGCCGGTGATGGTGGCATTGTCCAGAGCCACGGCCATGGTGGCGGTGCTGCCCTCGGCGGGAGCCATGCTCATGACTACGTCGCCTTCCAGCTCGGTGTCATGGATGGAAACAGCGACCAGAGCCTCGTCGTTGACGGAGCCGGCGCCGGTGTCGTCGTTATCCTGAGCCTGAATCAGAACGCCGGTCTCGGAGGCGGTCAGGACAGCGCCGTCGCCCACCTCGATATCGGAGGAGCGGCCCTTGACCATGATGGCGCAGTAGGCGGAATTCAGCTCGGTGTCCTCGCCCAGGACCTTGACAACGGAGGTATAGCCCATGGCCTGGTGGGTCACGATACCATAGCGGTTGGAGTTGGCGACTGTGCCGCCGTTGAGGATAACGGTGCCGTCAGCGGCCACGAAAGCCACGACGCCGTTGTTGATATCGAAGGTGCAGCCGGTGAAGGTGTCTACACAGGCACCGATGGAATATGCGCCATAGCCGCTCTCCGTGATGGTGATGGAGCAGTCAACGCAGGTCAGAGTGCCGTTCTCAACGGCATCCACGCCCAGGCAGCCCCAGTTGCGGCTGATGAAGGTGCAGTTTTCAAAATACTCGGTGGCGTTATGGACCATGTTGTTCAGACGGGTGTTGCCGTATACGCCAAGGCCGGCGGGGGGCTGGCTCATGGCAGCGCCGGACACGGTCGCGTCGGCGTTGTACTCACCGGCATCGCAGATGAAGGTGGAATCATACACCATCAGGGTGGACTCGCCGCCGGCAAAGGTGCAGCCCCGGACATAGCCGGACACAGTGGCGGTCACGTTGGTGGCGATCAGGGTGGCACCGTCAGTGGCGCAGAGAGCGGCACCCTGGCCCATGAAGTCGTTGCCGCCCTCGCCGGACAGGGTGATGGTGATATCGGAGACCTCCACGGTGGCGCTGCCGCCGGCGCGGATGCCGGACAGAGCAGCCACGTCCTCAGAGGTGATGGTCACGCCGGTGACGGAGGTATCGGTGATCTCCCCGTCCACAGCGGCGGAGAGGACAGACTGGCTCGCCTGGAGGCCGTCCTCGGTGATATATATAACGCTGGCAAGCTCAGTGGTGAGATCTACGTCCTTGTCGCTGGACTGGTAGTCCTCAGACTCAAAGATGGGGTCTACCACGTCGATGGACACGGTGCCGTCGTAGTTGCCCACGGCCATGGGGATGTTCACGCCGTCCACGGTCAGATAAGCGGTCTGGCCCTCGGCGATCTCCACGGTGATCTCCTCGCCGTCAGAGACATAGGTCACATAGTCCTCATGGTAGGATACCACGGCGTTGTCGCCGACTTCCTCCTCCAGATCGCCATAGGCGGGAGCGGCGGTCTCGGCAGTGGCTTCACCGGAAGCTTCACCGGATGCCTCATCGGATGCCTCATCGGAGGCTTCCTCAGAGGACTCAGCCTCGGCCTCCTCGGAGGCTTCGCCGGAAGCGGAGCTGTCCGTATCTCCAGCGGCGGGCTGGCCGGCCTCTACCCAGGCGTCATAATCCAGCGCACCCAGGACCTCAAAGAACACCTGGATCTCAGAGGCGGCGGCGATGTCGTCCATATCCTCGCAGGCCATGATGATCTCGGTCATGGAGACGGCGTCCTCCTCCGTGGGGGCGCCGGCCTCGGCGTAGCTGATGACATACTGCTGATAATCAGCCCAGTCGTCCTCAGCGGCAAAGGCGGTGACGCTCATTCCCAGCAGCATGGCGACAGCCAGGCACAGGGACAGGAACTTGATGGATTTCTTCATGCGTTACGTTCCTCCTAAATAAATAAAATACGAGAAATATTATATCTTAATTATGTTTTTCTTGCATCATAAAATCGTGACGATTTGGGATTAACCTGTAACAGAATGCCATGGAATCTGTTTGCATAGGCTTGACAGGTCAGAGCGATTTTAATAAAATAAATGATGCGAAAAAGGAGAGAGGGTTCATGGAACGGATAAAGCATCTGCTTCGGGAACTGCTGCCGGAAAATACCTCCCGCAGGGCGATGCTTGCGGCGGAGATAGTGATCGCTGTGGGGCTGATAGCCCTGGTATTGTTTTTGTTGTTCGGCCAGGGCGTGACTGTAGATACCGTATTGGGCTTTACCCCGGAGAACCTGTGGCTGGCGGCCATTGTATTCATGTGCCTGTATGCCGTGAAGAGCGTGGTAGTGGTGATATACCTGAAGCTGCTGTATATTGCGGCGGGGCTGATATTTCCGCTGCCGGCGGCGCTGGTGGTGAATATCCTGGGTACGGCGCTGGAAATGACGCTGCCCTACCTGGTTGGCCGGCATAGGGGCCGCGAGGCCATGGAACGGGTCGCCGCCCGCCAGCCGGTGTTGCAAAAGCTGGCTGCTCTCCGTCAGGCCAGCAACCGGTGGTTTTCCATTCTTTGCCGGGCCGTAGGGGTATTCCCGGCGGACGCTGTAAGCCTTTTGCTGGGGGCCAGCGGCATGCCATATCTGGATTTTGTGGTGGGCGGCGTGCTGGGCTATCTGCCCTCGCTGGTCATCACGACCGTTATGGGCCTTTGCCTGGAGGACCCGGGCTCCCCCGGTTTTATCCTGTCTACGGCTCTGTTTTTACTGGTGCAGGTATCTGCCGCGCTGGGATTTTCCTATTGGTGGAAGCGCCGTGCGCCTGAGTCATCTCAAACAAAGGAAGTGTCTGATAATGAATCTGCCGAATAAGCTGACGGTCTCCCGGATAGGCTGCACTGTCCTGATGATTGTGTTTTTGCTGATAGATGGCCCGGCCTTTGCCTGGCTCAGCGTCATTATGTTCGTGGCCGCGTCCCTGACGGATATGGCGGACGGCCGTATCGCCCGCAGCCGGAACCTGGTGACGAATCTGGGAAAATTTATGGACCCTCTGGCGGATAAGATACTGAACTACTCTGTCATGGTGCTTCTGATCCCGGAGGGACTTGTCCCGCCGGTGGCGCTGGTCATCATCCTGTTCAGGGAGTTTCTTGTGTCCGGTATCCGCCAGGTGGCCGTAGAGCAGGGGAAGGTCATTGCCGCCAATATATGGGGGAAAATAAAGACCCTTGTCCAGGATGTGTCTCTGGCGGCCATCCTGCTGTTCCGCGCGGTGGATGTATCCTTCCTGGCGACCATGGCCTGCGCTCTGATATGGCTCTGCGCGGCCCTGACCGTCATTTCGGGCGTCATTTATCTTGTGCAGAATGCAGATGTGTTGCGGGAGTAAGGCAGCTCCGGGCCTCAGGAGGATATCATGGCAAAGGATATGACGCAGGGCAGGGAGTGGAGGCTCATTCTGTCCTTTACGCTGCCGCTGATCGGCGGCAACCTGCTCCAGCAGGTATATTCCCTGACGGACAGCCTGGTGGTGGGAAACTTTGCCGGGCAAAATGCGCTGGCGGCGGTGGGAACGAGCTTTCCGCTGACGTATCTGCTGCTGGCTCTGGCCACAGGTCTGACCAACGGAGTGGGCATCATGGCTGCGCAGTATTACGGCGCGAAGCGAGCGGATGCCTTCAGAAAAAATCTTTCCACTGCCTGCTTCACGCTGCTGGCTGCGGGGCTTATCATCACTGTCCTCGGCATTGCTCTGAGCCGGGTCCTGCTGGAGGAGCTTTTACAGGCGGACCCGACTATTCTGTCTGATGCGTTGCTGTATCTGCGCATCTACTGCATAGGGCTGGTGTTTCAGTTCGCCTATAATACCTGCGCGGCGATCCTCCGCTCCATCGGGGACAGCCGGTCCACCATGTATTTTCTCTTGGTGTCCACCGTTCTGAATGTGGTTCTGGATGTGATCTTCGTCCGGCACTGGGGTGTGGCGGGGGCAGCCTGGGCCACAGTCATCGCACAGGCGGTTTCGGCCCTGCTGTCGGGGATGTATCTGTTCCGTCATATCGAGCTGGCGCATTTTCAAAGAGGAGAATTCCGCTTTGACAGGGCCAGCTTTTCCAAATCCCTGCGGCTCGGCGTCCCCACCTCTGTGCAGCAGTGCGCCGTGGGATTGGGCATGGTGATCATGCAGAGGCTCATCAATTCCTTTGGCGTCGATACCATCTCCGCCGTGGCGGCGGCTATGAAGTTGGAGAGCTTTGCCATGGTGCCCATTATGATGTTTTATATGGGGCTGTCCAATTTTACGGGGCAGAACATGGGCGCGGGCAATATATCCCGCATCAGACGCGGTTATCATCAAACGCTGATCATGGCGCTGGTGACCTGCGCCGGTATCATCCTGCTACTGATTTTTGCGGGGCCGTATGCGGTCAGGCTTTTCAATATGAACGAGGCGGCAACGGCTATCGGCGTGGAATATCTGCGGACGCTGGCGGCGTTTTTCCTGATCTTCGGTGTCATGTACATCACCAACGGCGTTCTCCAGGGCAGCGGCGATGTGATCTATCCCACAGTGGCCAGCATGACCAGCCTGCTTACCCGCATCATTGCGGCGAACATCATGGCTACGTTCCCGGCCATAGGCTATCGCTGTATCTTCTATGCCACTCCCATCGGCTGGTTTTTGGGTGCGCTGATCGTGTGGATACGCTATCTGTCCGGCCGGTGGAAGGACAAGAGCATAGCGGCGGAGTGAAGGAAGTGCAGCGATTCCCACCCCCATGGGCATCTGCTGTCGTATCTCCTCTTAAGGGTAAATATAAGGGTAAACAGCCCAAAAAATGACGCGAAAAAACCCTGTGGCTATTGAAACCACAGGGTTTTCACTTGGCGGAGAAGGAGGGATTTGAATTATTAGAGCCGGGTTTTATTGCATTTTATCCAGTTTTATCCAGCTACGAAAACCATTGAAAATACAGGGTTTTTGAAAACGTGTTAACATAACTTTCACGGCGTGTTTTAACCTGATTGGGGAAAACTTTGGGGAAAACTTTTGCCTATTGGGGAAAACTTTTTAGGGGAAAATCGGTCGCATAAAAGTCCAGAAAGTGCCACAAAATGCCACCTAAAAAAAGGGCGGGGAGATCATCCCCGCCCGCCTGCTTATTGATTTATTCATCGTCCTTTTTCCGTGATTCTTGCGGCGGCTCCACCCCGAACTTGATGTCCGTGATAACCCGCCCGTGTTCCTTCGCCCACAGCTCCAGCAGATATATGCAAGCCTCTCTACTCAGCGTCCCGTGGGTCACTCTTTCCTCTGCCTTGTTCTCCATCGTGATTACCTCCTAATAGTTTGATGATCTCATCGAAAGTAAAGCCATACAAGGCCCGATTTAGCCTGTCAATTAGGTATTTGGTGTTCTTTGCTTGAGCCTCCAGAGCGGCGATCATGTCTGTGTCGTTCATATAAGACCCATCGCTTTCATTTCTTGCGGTGAAATCAGCGAACAATTCCCATCTCTAAGATTTGACTCTGAGGGGAGCGTTTCCGGGAAGTCGTCCCGCTCCCACAACAGTTTCCTGTCTCGGTCGTAGCTGGCTACTACAACACCGCGTATTTCCAGCGCCCACCACATCCAGTCCTTCATTATGTCTTTCGGGCGACCTGGCGGGTCTTTGTAGCATGTGCATATAAAATGTGCGTCCTTATTCCGGCCCATATACTCCTTAATCATCCACGTTGGTTCTTTCCTGATGTCATGTTGTACCAGGCACAAACACGGGTCACCAACACGGGGCATGTGGGCCATGTCTATTGTCACAATGCCGCCGTCCATAATCTGTTTCCCTTCCATACAGTCCCCATCAACAAAGGCGTTGAACTTGCAATCTAATGTTTCAAATTTTCCCATCGTTCATTCCCTCCTATAGTCTCACGCCACGCAAAACCGGCGCACTGTGGTTTCTTTGGTGAACCGGGCCGCCACGTCCGGGAATGCCCGCTTCAGGGCCGCCGTGTCGATTCTGGAGCTTGTGATGGCCTTCCAGGTGACTTTATACTCCCCGGCGGTCAAAGTCTCACGGTCGCCCATTTCCGCCTTGATAGCGTCCTTTATGGTTTCCGCCTCTGCCTGTGCTTCCTCGATCAGGGCCTGAAGCTGTCGCAGCTCTCGCACCTTTGCCTCCATGTCGTTCATGTCCGAACCTCCTATTATGAATTTCGATGGGAGCGGGGCCGGGGGTCCTAAGTTTATCAACTCATCCCGAAGTCTTTCTTCTCCCGTCCGGCTCTTACCTCGCGTTGTTTGCGTCCGCTTTGCCGTTCCCTTTCGATGGTCTTATTATAATATATGTTCCCATATATTTCAATAGGCAGAGTATACAAATATGTTCCCATATATTTGTGAGTTATGTATATGGACACATATAGACAATCATGGTATAATACAGGTACAATAGGAAAGGGTGAGCCTATAAAAGGCTGCCGCAGGGAGGTGCAGTATATGCCGGTTAGTGACGCACAGAAAAAGGCATCAGCAAAATATCTTGGAAAATTGGATGAAATCAGAATCCGAATGCCCAAAGGCAAGAAGGACATTATCAAAGCCCATGCAGAGGGCCGGGGCGAATCTGTCAACGGCTTTATAGGCCGGGCCATTGATGAGACGATGGAGCGGGACGGGGATGTAACAGATGGCAAATTGTGATAAATATGGCGGTGGATACAGAAGCAGGGCCGAAGCGCTGGGATGGTTAGCCGTTTACTATGATAAGATGACCGACTATGATAAATTCTGGAATACAGTCGATGTATACCAGGAGGTGGAAGGAGGTTTTCCAAACAGTTGGCTTATACGTCTAAAGAAAATAAAACCAAATGACTACTTGAAAGACCTCGACCCGTCTTTATCAGGGGCAAAGGAAATAACAGTGTATCACGGGGCAACAACCAACGATCTCCGAAATCCTCGGACTGCTCCATCCTGGACAACTGACAGAAACGTTGCTATTTGGTTTTCTAACAGACGCACCTATTTTGATGGGGGTACACCAATCTGTTACCAGGCAACCATAAGCACAGACAAAATTATCGCCACCCTCAGCGACAGAGACGAACACGAAATTATTCAACACATGGGAGTAAAGAATATCATTTCTTTCGTTCCCACAGTCGAAGAAATTGAAGCCGCTAAACTCCAGCATAACGTCTCCAACTAAAAAAAGAGGAAATCGGAAGAAAACTGAAACAAAAAAAGGAGCCGGGAAAAATCCCGGCTCTTTTCTTATGCCTGCTCACAGGCCATTTAAAAGCCCATCACAGCATTTTTCTATTTTTTAGCATTCCTATTATGTTAAATCTGTAAAAATGCCGTGGTGGGCCGTTTAGGGCTGTCAACGCCCGTGAACCATGTTATTAAACTGAATCCCCGCTGCTTTGGAATCCTTTTTCTGCTCCGTCAGGGCCTTTTTGTGCTTTTCAATAGCTTCACTCAGATCAGCCGCCGAAATACGCCGGGCCATAACATCAGCACCAGCCATTTCCCGCGCCCGGCGGTCAATCGCTTGTGTCTCGAAGCTGTCCAGCTTCACAGAGGCCCGAATCTTGGAGTATTCTGCCGCCTGCTCCTTACGCTGCCGGGCTTCATCCCGCTCCTGGAGCTGCCGCGTTATCATCCGCCGCGTTTCCGCATAATCCGGGGCGCTCCGTCTCAGCTTCTCGGAGGTCAGCGCGTCGATGTAGCTATCCTCCGTGTCATAGTCTCCCCGGTGGACAACCTCGAATATGTCCGGCTCAGCGCCGGTAAGGGCAACCGCCAGTTTTTCCAAATCTGCCATAATCAATTTTCCTTCTTTCCATAGCTTTCTAGAATTTTTTCCAATTCCTGAATTTTGCGTCTCTGTTCATCTGTCCGAATGGAGGACAGTATGGCATTTGCCGCGCAAATGATCGCGTTTGCTTGTGATGGAGAAAGCCGCCCATCTCTGACCTCGTTCGCCACTTTGGTTATACTCAACCGGATATTATGCGGGCTGTCCATCCGTAATGGCCGCCTTGCCATAGTGCTTCACCTCCTTCTATACGTCCACGATAATGACGTTATCCCTCAGCACCGAAGCCGCAGAAAGGGCCGCTGATTCTGAATCATAACGCCTTTCCCGCAAGCCGCCATCCGTCGCTCGCTGATACAGCCATCCGCCATCGGACGTGGACAGAATCGCAGCATAGCCGCGTGTATTATCCGTCAATGCTCGCGCTTGTTTCAATAATCGGTCGATTTTTATGTATATCCCCCCTCTCTGCCCGGAAACCGCCGATTAACAACGGCTCCGGGCGGTTCTATCATGCCGATTTGTCGCTTCAACGCTAACTATTCGTGACTGGCCCGCATCCGGGCCAAAAGCGCTTTTGTCCGTTCATATTCTTCAACGCTGACCGTGCTGCCCGTGGATTTGGTGGGGACGGATTCTGAAACTGCTTGGGTGGTATTTCTTTCCCTCGCGGCCCACTTCTTCAAAGCCTCCGCCAATGGAAGCTTCCACCCCTTGCCCTCATTGTAGGAGATAAACCGTTCTAGCTCGAAGGTGTAACCCTTCTCGCGATACATCTGTTCAATCTCCGTCCGTGTTGGTGTTGTCTGTCCGTTGGTCATCGTCGGCTCCGCCGCCTGTACTGCACTAAAATTACTATTGCATTGAATTGAATTAGTATTGGACTGATTTATATTATATTGGATAGCGTTTGATGTTTCTGGAACATCGTCCGATATCGAATGATCATCGGACGATAACACCTGTTCCTCCCATTCCTTGAACACCAGGGCGGAATCTCCCGCCTTCTTCTTGTACTCGCGATACTCGACGGCAAGCCGGTTCTTTTCGCATTTCTCCGCATAGCTTTTCTGGTCGCGGGCGATGGACCTTTTCAGCACCCCCCAAAGAAGCGCGGCCATTGGGGACAGCTCCATATCGTCTGAACCATCGGCTCCGTAGCTCAACGCAGCTTTAAATAGCTGACCTGCGTCAGCATCCGGCAAGGATTTTACAGAATCCACGAAGTCGAGACCTATCATCACGGCTGGAGCATCAGGCATTGTTGTCCACCTCCGCAGCCTCCAGGGCGTCCGCCGTCCGCAAAATCTCCGCTGCCCTGTGACGCATGGAGCGGACGCAAGCGGTTTTTTCTGCTTCGTTATCGGCGAGATAATAACCGTACACGGTGCTGGAGCAAATCGGCGCGCCACCCCGCCGCTCAGTTTCGACGACCTGTCGGAGTGTCCTAGTGTCTAAACCTGTCCACTCGCAGAGTTTCCGCGTGGTAACAGCGCTTCCCTGGCCCCGGTTCAAATAATCAGAAATCACCGGCGGCACCTCCTTCCGCTTGTGCGTCCAACCATCGACGCAGACCGTCCACCGGGATGACACACGTCCTCCCAATCCAGACAGCCGGGAAATCAGCCCGGTGACATAGTTGGTAAATCCTGTTGACACCAACACCTATCAAAGCTGCCGCCTCTTTTGGTTTCAAGGCGAGTTTGTGTTGCAAATAAGACCCGGCCATGTTATCATGGGCCTGGACGTTCACGCAATGCGCAGCACCAGCCGCATTTTCGTCCGTGGCCTGTTCCAGTGCGCCAACACTGGAGCGGGCTTTTTTGATTTCTGTCATTTTTCAGCCTCCTTCAAAGAATTGATAATTTCCAGCACTTGGTTTTTCTCTTCCTCGCTCCGCTCTGTCCGCAGCCAGCGGGAAAAGCTGGAATCGCTCATTCCCATTGCAGCGGCGATCTGCCACAGTCTCAGACCAGCACCGCCCGCTGCCCGCCGAATCTGTTCGTTACTCAAAAGCTCACCTCCAGTAAACAGTAGTTTACAAAATTTTTGTTGACGCTCGGTTTATCGTCTGTTATAATTGTACGGGACAACATTGTGTTTGTCAACCGCACGCGGTGAGCAATCAACAGACGTATTCACAAACGAAACATTAACAGGTGGAGGTGTACACAAATGAAGCGCAGACCAGGAGAAAATGACCGCTTACCTATCTTTACAAAGCGGTTCAGGGAATTGCAGGATTACAGGCCAAATACTGAATTTGCCGATTTTTTAGGCATCTCACGGCAAACAGTGGGGTTCTATCTTAATGGGGACAGAATCCCAGACTCGGAGAAACTAAAGCAAATCGCGGAAAGGTGTAATGTTAGCTCAGACTGGTTACTGGGACTAACAGATGTACGAACACCAGATACAGGCATTAGAGGCGTTTGTGATACTACAGGCTTAAGTGAAGCCTCTGTAACAACGCTTTCCAGTAGAAAGCAATGGGACATTGGCTGTGATCTTACAGATGTTATAGACTTTCTCTTGGCGGACGAAAGGAAACGTGATGATACCCATCACCACAGAAGCATCCTGAACCTGCTTTCCTTCTTTCTCAGTTATGACGATACAGGTACAACACCCAAACAGGTATTTACAGACGGGAAAATCGTTGATTTTACGGATAATGACGGGTTTATTTCCTCGAACGCTATTAAGCTGGACGGGGATATAATCGAAAACGCCGTGCTTCAAGAGATAGAGGCGGCGTTGCGAGACTTAAAACGGATATTGAAAGAGTATCGGAGCAAAGAAAGCGAAAACCACAACGAAGAAGGGGAGGCGTAACAATGGCAAAGAAAGCGGCAAGCGGCGCGGGAACAATCAGAAAAAAGACCGTCACCCGAAACGGTCTGAAATACGAATACTGGGAGGCCAGAATCTGCACCGGAACAGACCCCGGCACGGGTAAGCCCATCCGCCGCTCCTTCACCGGCAAGACCCAAAAGGAAGTAAGGGAGAAAATGCAGGCCGCCGCCGTGGAGGTCAACACCGGCATATATACAGACCCTTCCAGAATCACCGTGGGTGAATGGCTGGACATCTGGACGGCGGAATATCTCGGAGGCGTAAAGGAACACACTGTTTCCGCCTATAAGGGCCAGATAAGGCACCACATAAAGCCCGCTCTGGGTGCCGTCAAGTTGGAGGCACTGACCGCGCCCATGATTCAGGGGTTTTATAATAGTCTGACCGAAAAGGGGCTATCCCCCAAAACTGTAAAAAATATACACGGCATATTCCACGAGGCCCTCCAGAAAGCTGTGAAGGTGCATTATATCCGCTTTAATCCCTCGGACGCTTGCGAGCTGCTCCGCGTGGTGAAAAAGGAATTGAAGCCGCTGGACGAAGACGAAAACCGGCTATTCCTGGAGGCCATCAAAGGCCATAGATTTGAAACCCTTTTCACCGTGACCTTGTTCACTGGAATGAGAGAGGGGGAAATCATGGGCCTGACATGGGACAGCGTGAACTTCACAAAAGGGGTTATCCTGATCCGCCAACAGCTCCACAAGTCGAAGGAAACCGGGGAATACAGCTTCACAACGCTCAAAAACGATAAACACCGCACAATAACGCCCGCTCCGTGGGTCATGCAGCTACTAAAACAGCACCGGGCCGAACAGTCGAAACAGCACCTAAAGGCCGGGGCCGCATGGGAAAACAGCAACTTGGTATTCACGGACGAAATGGGCCACCATTTGGCTTTCCCCACGGTGTACGGAAGCTTCAAGCGCGTGGCAAAATCTATCGGACGGCCTGATCTCCGCTTCCATGACCTCCGTCATTCTTACGCCGTGGCCGCTATCCGCTCAGGGGACGACATAAAGACCGTACAAGGCAATCTTGGCCACGCCACCGCCGCCTTCACCCTGGACGTATACGGCCATCTCACAGACCAGATGAAACAGGCCAGCGCCGAACGCATGGAGTACTACATAAAAGACGTGTTAAATCTCTGATTGGGGAAAACTTTGGGGAAAACAGCCTAAAAAAAGGGCATAAAAAAAGCCTGTAACCATTGAGATTACAGACTTTTCTGTTGGCGGAGAAGGAGGGATTTGAACCCTCGCTGCGCTCAACACGCACTACTCCCTTAGCAGGGGAGCCCCTTCGGCCACTTGGGTACTTCTCCAAGCCGAATTATAAAATTTTATCGGGGAACCGGCCCCGCAGTTGGTATATGGCGGAGAGAGAGGGATTCGAACCCCCGGCCCCTTGCGGAGTCACTGGTTTTCAAGACCAGCTCCATAAACCACTCGGACATCTCTCCGAATGCCCGATTATCTTACCACAGGAATCGGGCGTTGTCAATCAAAAAGCGAAAAAAGAGCGAGAAAATTTTTCTTTCCGGGGTGTAAAAGCGGACGGAAGTATGGTATGATGACTTACAATGGCCAACTAACGGAGGAAAGTTTATGATAACAGTTGAAAACCTTTCGCTGCAATACGGCAGCCAGGTGTTATTTTCGGGGGCGGATCTGCAATTTGTGGCAGGAAACTGCTATGGCATCATTGGCGCCAACGGTGCGGGAAAGTCAACCTTTTTAAAAATACTTGAGGGCACGGTAGAGCCGTCCAAGGGACATGTGTATATCGACCCTAAATGCCGGATGTCTGTGCTGCGTCAGGATCAGAGCATGTATGATGAATATGGCGTCATCGAGACCGTCATATTGGGCAATCTCCGGCTGTATGAGTGCGGTAAGGAGAAGGACGCCATATATGAAAAGGAGGATTTCTCCGATGAGGACGGCCTGCGGGCCGCAGAGCTGGAGGAGGAGTACGCCGAGCTTGGCGGCTGGGAGGCGGAGTCTGACGCATCCCGTCTGCTGCAGGGCCTCGGCATCCCTATCGCCCTGCACAGCAAGCAGATGTCCGAGCTGGAGGGCCGGCAGAAGGTGAAGGTCCTGCTGGCGCAGGCGCTCTTTGGCCACCCGGACATCATCCTCCTGGACGAGCCGACCAACAACCTGGATCTGGCGTCCACAGTTTGGCTGGAGAATTTTCTGATGGATTATGAGGGCACTGTCCTGGTGGTCAGCCATGACCGGTATTTCCTCAATAACATCTGCACCCACATCGTGGATATCGACTATGGCAAGATACGCATGTATGTGGGCAACTACGACTTCTGGTATGAGTCCAGCCAGCTGATGCAGAAGCTGATCAAGGACCAGAACAAAAAGGCGGAGCAGAAGATTCAGGAGCTGCAAAGCTTTATCGCCCGCTTCTCTGCCAATAAATCCAAATCCCGTCAGGCCACCAGCCGGCGGAAGCTGCTGGACAAGATATCAGTGGAGCAGATGCCGGCCTCCTCCCGACGCTATCCGTGGGTGGGCTTCAAGGCTGAGCGGGAGCCGGGCAAGGACAGGCTGTTCGTGACCAACGTGTCCAAAACGGTGGATGGCGTAAAGCTTATCAACAACGTCTCCTTTATCATGAATAAGGAGGATAAGATCGCCATTATCAGCGAAAATGAGAACGCGATCACCTGCCTTTTCCAGCTTCTGGCCGGGGAGCTGGAGCCGGACGAGGGCGAGATCAAGTGGGGCGTGTCCACCACCCAGTCCTATTTCCCAAGGGATTTTGACAGTTATTTTGACGGCTGTGACCTGGAGCTGATGGACAGGATACGTCAGTTCTCCACCGATAAGCGGGAGAGCTATCTGCGCACCTTCCTGGGGCGGATGCTGTTTTCCGGGGACGATGTATATAAAAAGGTGAGCGTTCTCTCCGGCGGAGAGAAAATGCGCTGCATGATCTCAAAGACTATGCTGGAGGGCGCCAGTGTGCTCATGTTCGACCAGCCCACCAATCATCTGGATCTGGAGAGCATCGCCGCCTTGAACAACGGCATGGCGGCCTTCCCCTATAATATTCTGTTCTACAGCCACGACCACCAGCTGACGGAGACAGTGGCCAACCGTATCATCGAGCTGACGCCGGAGGGCTGCATCGACAGGATGTGCAGCTATGATGAGTACATGCACATGATGGGCCGGGATGTAAACGAGATAGAGGAGTGAGAATGGGATGGACAGTATAAAGCTGACGGCCTATGAGGTCCGCCCGGACGAGGAGCCGCTGCTGAGGCAGCTGTCGGAGCAGCATGGCTTCATATTGACGGCGACGGATGAGCCTCTGACCATGGAGACGCTCCATCTGGCTGAGGGAAGCGCGGGGGTGACGACCCTGGGACAGAGCATTATGGACGAGTCCCTGTTCCGGGAGCTGGCGGCCATGGGTGTCATGGGCTACAGCACCCGTACGGTAGGCTATAACCATGTGGATCTGAGCGGCGCCAAAAAATACGGCGTCCGGGTCAGCAATGCCAGCTATGCGCCCAACGGCGTGGCGGATTATACAGTCATGCTCATGCTGATGAGCCTGCGGTGCTATAAGCCCGCCCTGTACCGTATCAATGTGAACGACTATTCGCTGGAAGGGCTGATGGGCCGGGAGCTGCGGAATCTGACCGTGGGCGTGGTCGGCACAGGCCGTATCGGACGGGCGGTTATCGACAATCTGTCCGGCTTCGGCTGCCGGATACTGGCCCACAGTCTCCATCCTTCGGAGGAGCTGAAGGACAGGGTGACGTTTGCAGACATGGACACCGTCTACCGGGAAAGCGATATCCTGACGCTGCATACCCGGCTGACAGATATATCCTATCATATGATAAACCGGCGGACTATAGCGAAGATGAAGCCGGGCATCATCCTGATAAACTGCGCCAGAGGCGAGCTGATGGACATCGAAGCGGTGACCGAAGGCATTGAGAGTCAGCGGCTGGGCGGCCTGGCGCTGGATGTATTTGAAAATGAAAACGGGATATATCACCGGGATTTGAAGACCTCTATCCTGAAAAACCGGGATATGGCCTATCTGCGGCAGTTTCCCAATGTGATCATGACGCAGCACATGGCCTTCTATACCAAGGAGGCGGTGGAGAGCATGGCCCGCTGCGGAATAGAGAGCCTGCTGGCCTTTGCCGGAGGAGAGGACTGGCCCGACCGACTCTGCTGAGAGCAGGCTGTGATCAGGAGGACCGGGGCGGATATTTAAGAGGGCGATTTTATTGTTTTTCGTTCCGATAGGTATAATAATAGACTACTGATTTTATAAACAGCCACAGCATAGCGCTTATATAGCAATAACAGCGGGGGAGCAGAATGTCCGAAAAGATCACGATCCAAGGCGCGCGGGCCAACAATCTGAAGAACATAGACCTGGAGATCCCAAGAGATAAGTTGGTGGTGTTCACCGGCCTTTCCGGAAGCGGGAAATCCAGTCTTGCCTTTGATACCATTTATGCGGAGGGGCAGCGCCGCTATGTGGAGAGTCTGTCCAGCTATGCCCGCCAGTTCCTGGGCCAGATGGATAAGCCGGATGTGGACTACATAGGCGGACTGTCTCCCGCCATTTCCATCGATCAGAAGACCACCTCCCGCAACCCCCGCTCCACGGTGGGCACGGTGACGGAAATACATGATTATCTCCGCCTCCTGTGGGCGCAGATCGGCATACCTCATTGCCCCAACTGCGGACGGGAGATACGACAGCAGACCATCGACCAGATAGTAGACCAGATCATGACTCTGCCGGAGGGGACGAAAATGCAGCTTCTGGCCCCGGTGGTAAGAGCCAGAAAGGGTGAGCACCAGAAGGTCTTTGAGGATGCCCGGCGCTCGGGCTTCGTCCGGGTGCGGGTGGATGGGAGTATCTACGACCTGGCGGAGACCATCTCCCTGGAAAAAAACAAGAAGCACACCATAGAGATCGTTGTCGATCGCCTGGTGATGAAGCCGGATATCGTCCGTCGGCTGACGGATTCAGCGGAAACGGCCATGGCCCTGTCCGGCGGCGTGCTCCATGTGGAGCTGACAGGGCAGGAAAAGGAGCTGACATTTTCGCAGAACTACGCCTGCGAGGAGTGCGGCATATCCATCGAGGAGATGACGCCCAGGCTGTTTTCCTTCAATGCTCCCTATGGCGTCTGTCCTACGTGCAGCGGCCTGGGAACGCTTCTGCGGGTCGATCCGGAGCTTATTATGCCCAATCCGGAGCTTTCCATCATGGATGGCGGCATCATGGCCGCCGGATGGTCGAACGCCCGGGGGGATTCCATCTGCCGGATGTATTATGAGGCCCTGGGGCGAAAATATCACTTCAGCCTGCACGATCCCATCAAGTCCATCCCCAAGGCGGGAATAGACGCCATCCTGTACGGTACCCACGGGGAGCAGCTGGAGCTGCGCTATGACCGCGGCTCCGGCTATGGCGTCCTCCGTAAGGATTTCGAGGGCATCGTAAACAACCTGGAGCGGCGGTATAAGGAGACGCAATCCTCCTCTGTTCGCAGTGAGCTGGAGGACTGCATGGGACAGTATGACTGCCCGGACTGCGGCGGCGACCGGCTCAAAAAAGAGGTGCTGGCTGTCACGGTGGGCGGTCTGAGCATCGCCCAGTTCAGCCGTCTTCCCATCACGCAGGAGCTGGAATTTCTGGATAGCCTTGTTCTGACGGAAAAGGAATCGCTGATCGCGGATCGTATCCTCAGGGAGATACGCCAGCGGCTGAATTTCCTTGTCAGCGTGGGACTGGGATATTTGACGCTTTCCCGGGGCGCTGCGACTCTCTCCGGCGGAGAGAGTCAGCGCATACGCCTCGCCACACAGATCGGATCCGCTCTGATGGGTGTTCTGTATGTGCTGGATGAGCCGAGCATCGGCCTGCACCAGCGGGACAATGGAAAGCTGCTGCAGACTCTGCGCCAGCTCACCGACGCCGGAAATACCCTGATCGTTGTAGAGCACGACGAGGACACCATCCGCGCTGCGGATTGGGTGGTGGACATCGGGCCCGGCGCGGGCGTTCACGGCGGCAGCGTCGTCTGCGCCGGTACGCCGGAGGATATTATGGCGTGCCCGGAGTCCATTACCGGTCAATATCTCAGCGGGCGCAAAAAAATTGCTGTTCCCGTCGTCCGGCGGAAGGGGAACGGACATTTTCTGTCCGTTCGCGGTGCGGCGGCCAACAACCTGAGAGATGTGGATGTGGATATCCCGCTGGGGGCGTTTACCTGCGTCACCGGGGTGTCCGGCAGCGGAAAATCCAGTCTGGTGAACGAGGTCATAGAGAAAACGCTGGGCGCCAGGCTGAACCGGCGGAAGGTGCGGCCCGGCAAATGCGCCGGCGTGTACGGACTGGAATATCTGGACAAGGTCATCGACATCGACCAAAGCCCCATTGGGCGGACGCCCAGATCGAACCCCGCCACCTATACGGGACTTTTCAATGATATCCGTGAGCTGTTTGCCTCTACGCAGGACGCCAAGCTCCGCGGCTATAAATCTGGGCGTTTTTCCTTTAACGTAAAGGGCGGCCGGTGCGAGGCCTGCGCCGGGGGCGGTCTTATAAAAATAGAAATGCTGTTTTTGCCGGATGTGTATGTTCCCTGCGAGGTGTGCCACGGGGCGAGGTATAACCGAGAGACCCTGGAGGTGCGATACAAGGGAAAAAATATTGCGGAAGTCCTTGACATGACGGTGGAGGAGGCTTTAGAATTTTTTCAGAATCAGCAGAACATACACAGCAAGTTGCAGACCCTTTGGGATGTTGGCCTGGGCTATGTCCGGCTGGGGCAGTCCTCCACCACATTGTCCGGCGGCGAGGCGCAGCGGGTAAAGCTTGCCACAGAGCTGTCCCGCCGCAGCACTGGCAGCACCTTCTATATCCTTGATGAGCCCACCACCGGCCTTCATACGGCGGATGTGGCAAGACTGCTGGATATTTTGCAGCGTCTGGCAGACGGGGGCAACACCGTCCTGGTCATCGAACATAATCTGGACGTGATAAAATGCGCCGACTATATCCTGGATCTCGGTCCGGAGGGCGGGGACGAGGGCGGTCAGCTCATTTTTGCCGGTACGCCGGAGCAGTGCGCTCAGGCGGAAAACAGCTATACAGGACAATTTCTCAAGAGAGTATTGCGGGGATAAACGGCATGGATATTGCACAGTCACTTACAGACCTGGGGGCAGGTGACGTTGTCGTCACCCTTATCGTCTCTATGCTCCCCATAATAGAGCTGCGGGGGGCTATCCCCATCGGCGCGGCGTTGGGACTACCTGTCTGGCAGGCGGCCCTGATCAGCATTGTGGGAAACATCCTGCCGGCTCCCTTCATTATTGCCTTTGTCCGGGTGGTGATGGACTGGCTGCGTACAAAATCCCGCCGGATGCAGAAATTTGTGACCTGGCTGGAAGCTAAGGGAACCGGGAAGAAGGCGGAGCGGGTGCGCCAGTATGAATTCTGGGGCCTGGTGCTTTTTGTTGCGATCCCTCTGCCGGGGACAGGGACCTGGACAGGCTCCTTAGTGGCTGCGCTGCTGGATGTGCGCATGAAGCGGGCCCTGCCGGCCATCGTTCTGGGCGTATTGATCGCGGCCGTCATCATCTCTCTGGCCACGGCGGGCGTCGTGAATCTTTTGGTGTGAGCCTTGGAACAGATACAGTTGGAAAAGATCGAGGGCCAGGTGGCCTCCGTCATATACTATAACGATGAAAACGGCTATACTGTCCTGCGTCTGAACGTGGACGACGGGTCCTCTGCCGTGGTGGTGGGCTGTATCCCCATGGCTGTGCCGGGAGAGAGTCTGACCGCCTGGGGGACATGGGGGCGCCATCCCTCTCATGGAGAGCAGTTCAAGGCGCAGCACACGGAACGCACCATGCCCTCCGGCGCGGCGGCTATCTTTGACTATCTCTCCAGCCGGACGATCAAGGGCATCGGCCCGGCTACGGCGGCCGCTATCGTGGCCCAGTTTGGAGATGATTCCCTGAATGTTATCCGTGACCATCCGGAAAAGCTGGCCGCCATGAAGGGCATTGGCCGCAAAAAGGCGGAGGAGATCTCCGCAGCCTTCCGCCAGCAGGCGGGTATGCGGATGCTGATGGAGTTTTTGGGAAGCGCCGAGCTGCCGCCTATTCTGGCCCTGCGGCTCTACCGCTATTACGGAGACGAGGCCCTGGAGCAGGTGAAGGAAAATCCCTATATCCTGTCCAGCGTCCAGATCGGGGCTTCCTTTGCCCAGGCGGATGCGCTGGCGTTGACGCAGGGGATCGATTCAGACGCGCCGGAGCGTATCGCGGCGGCGCTGCTGTTCGAGCTGCGGCATAACGCCGATAACGGCCATTGCTTTTTACCTGCGGAAAAGCTGACGGCGGCCACCGCTCAGCTCATCGGCGTGGCGGCGGAGCAGATACAGGAGGGGCTGGACATTCTTCTGGACTCCGGCGAGGTGATACGGGAGCAGGTGGCCAATGCGGACGCCTGCTATCTGGCGGAGCTTTACGGAGCGGAGGTCTATTCTGCCCGCCGCCTGCGGGAGATGGCCGGCCATGTCTATGAGAACACCGGTGTCAGCGCTGAACGGGTCATTGAAAAGCTGGAGGCCGAGCAGAGGATAACTCTGTCCCAGCTGCAAAAGGCGGCGGTGGAGGCGGCGGCCAGCCGCCAGCTTCTTGTGATCACCGGCGGTCCCGGCACGGGCAAGACCACCTCTGTCCGGGCAGTGCTGGCGCTGTTTGATGCGCTGGAGCTGGATACCATGCTGGCCGCCCCCACGGGACAGGCGGCCAAGCGGCTGAGCACGCTGACCGGGCGGGACGCCTCCACCATACACAGGCTTCTGGAGGCCAGCTTTTCCCCGGAGACGGACAGCGTCACCTTCCGGAAAAATGAAAAGGATCGCCTGCGCTGCGGCGCACTGGTGGTGGACGAGTGCTCCATGGTGGATATCTCCCTCATGCGGGCGGTGCTGGCGGCCATAGGCCCGGCGTGCCGCCTTGTGCTGGTAGGGGATGCGGATCAGCTCCCCTCCGTGGGCCCGGGCAGCGTGTTCCGGGATATCATCCGCAGCGGCGTGGCGGAGACTGTCCGACTGACGGAGATATTCCGCCAGCAGGAGGAGAGCCGTATCGTGCTCTGCGCTCACCAGATCAATCATGGGCAAATGCCTGATCTGCGGATGAACCGGGACGGATTTTATTTCATGCGCCGTCGGGACGGGGAGCAGACCGCTCAGACCATCGTGGAGCTTTGCAGCCGCCGCCTGCCGGATAATATGGGTATCCCTGCGAGCCAGATACAGGTCCTTTCCCCCACCCGGAAGGGCCCTGCGGGGACAGAGAATCTGAACCATCTTTTACAGGAGGCGCTGAACCCCTGGGCTGCCGGAAAGCCGGAGTTTTCCTATGCCGGGCGCACCTACCGGGTCGGAGACCGGGTCATGCAGATACGCAATGACTATGACATTATGTGGAAGACCCAGGAGCTGGAGACCGGCTACGGGGTCTATAACGGGGATATCGGTTTTATTCAGAACATTGACCCGGCGGGGGAGACCCTGACCATCGATTTCGATGGGCGCACGGCGGAATATGGCTTTGAACAGGCCGCCGAGCTGGAGCATGCCTGGGCCATGACCGTTCATAAATCCCAGGGCAGCGAATACCGGGCCGTGGTGTTTTCCGCGGCAAGAGCGGCGCCGCAGCTGATGTACCGGAGCCTGCTCTATACCGCGGTGACCCGGGCGGCGGAGCTTCTGGTGGTAGTGGGAGACGACCAGGTCATTCAGACCATGACCGAAAACGCCCGCCGGGCCAAGCGATACAGCGGCCTTCGCATCCGCATGGCAGATGAGAGGTAGACCGATACAGTACCTGTTGGATCTGCTCTATCCAACGCGGTGCATTTTATGCCGCCATCCCATCGCCCCCGGCAGGCCGGATATATGCCCTGCCTGTCAGGATACGATTCCAAGGCCCCCTTCCAGCGGCCAGAAGGGAGATTTTTTCTCCCAGTGCGTGTCCGCCCTGTACTATGAAGGGCCTGTCAGAAGCGGCATCCTGCGCTATAAATTCGAAGGCGTCCGGGCCTATGCTCCGGCCTTCGGGGAGCAGGTCGCGGCCTGTATTTATGAAAATATCGAGTCGGATTATGATATCCTGTCCTGGGTGCCGCTGGATGCCGGACGGCGGCGGAGGCGGGGCTATGACCAGACCGAGCTTATCGCCCGGGAGGCCGCCCGCCGCCTGTGCCGCGAGCTGACACCCACGCTGAAGAAGCGGCGGGGCGTTCAGCCCCAGTCCCAAAGCGATTCCCCGGAGCGCCGCAGGGCCAATATCGCCGGGGCCTATACGGTCCTGGAACCGGCCATGATTGCGGAAAAACGAATTTTACTCATAGATGATATCGTCACCACCGGCTCCACGCTGTCAGAGTGTGCCAAAACGCTGCTGCTGGCTGGGGCGGAGGAGGTCGTGTGTGCCACCCTGGCATGCACCAGGTAGGAGGAACGAAATGCTTTTTTTTGAGAGAGATATCGCCATAGATCTTGGCACCATGACCACGCTGATATACGTCCGGGGTCGGGGCATTCGCCTGCGGGAATCCTCCCTGGTGGCGATGGACAGCACCAACGGACGCATCCTGCGTATAGGGGAGGATGCGAAGAAAATGCTGGGCCGCACGCCGGCCAATATCGTCCCTGTGCACCCCATCGTGTCCGGGGTCATCTGCGATTACGATATGACCGCACGTATGCTGAAGGAATTTATCGGGCGCATCACCTCCTTCAGCCTGTTTAAGCCAAGAGTGCTGATATGCGTGCCGGGAAGCATCACCGGCGTGGAGGAGAGGGCGCTGATCGATGCGGCCATCGAGGCCGGCGCACGAAAGGTCTATCTGCTGGAGGCGTCCCTGGCCACCGCTGTGGGTGCAGGCGTGGATATCAATAAGGCGGACGGACACATGGTCATCGATATCGGCTGCGGCACTACGGAGATCGCCGTGGTCTCTCTGGGCGGCGTGGTGCAGTCCGAGTCTATCAAAACGGCGGGCATGGCCTTTGATGACGCTATCGTCCGCTACGTCCGCAAAAAGCATAACCTGCTCATCGGCGCACGCACGGCGGAGGATCTGAAGCAGTCCATCGGCTGCGTTTATCCCCGGCCGGAGGTATCTTATGAGGAGGTCAAGGGCCGCTGCCTGGTGACCGGCCTGCCCCGGAGCGTCACCATCAGCTCTGAGGATATGGCGGAGGCGCTGGAGGAGCCGGTGGCCCGGATATTGGAGGCTATTCATCTGGTGCTGGAGCGCACGCCTCCCGAGCTGGTAGGGGACGTATCTGAAAACGGCATCATCCTCTCCGGCGGCGGCAGCCAGGTATGGGGCCTTGACCGGCTGATTGCCGAGCAGACCGGCATCGAGACCATCTTGGTGGACGACGCCCTGTCCTGCACGGCTTACGGCGCGGGGCGCATGCTGCAAAATCTGAACGACATGACGGAGGGCATGATAAATCTGGCCCGCCGCCGTGAAATGAATGTGTAAGAATCAAATTTTATAGGAGGAATTTTTATTATGAAACGTGTTTTGTCCATGCTGCTGGCCCTGTGCCTTGTCCTCTCTCTGGCCGGATGCGCCGCATCCTCATCTGACGATGCGGCCGAAGTAGAAGCAGTAGACGAAGTAGAGGCAGTAGATGAAGTAGAAGCAGTGGACGAAGTGGAAGCGGTGGACGAGGTGTCTGAATCTGCCGGAGAAGATGAAGCTGCCGACACTGCGGATGTGAATGTTATGGTCCTGAACGGCACCACCGGCTTTGGTATGGCGAAGCTGATAACCGACGCGGCCAACGGCGACGCCGCCCTGAATTATACCTTCTCTGTGGAGACGGATGCCAGCAACATCACCGCCGCGCTGATAAGTGGCTCCTGCGATATTGCCGCCCTGCCCACCAACGCCGCTTCCACGATCTACAACAAGACCGAGGGCGGCGTGCAGCTGCTGGCGCTGAACACCCTGGGGGTGCTGTATCTGGTGGTGAACGGGGAAGCCATGACCATCGAGAGCCTTTCCGATCTGGAGGGGATGACCGTCTATGTGCCTGCCCAGAACCCCACCTATATCTTTGAGGCCCTGTGTGAGGCTGCCGGTGTGAGCGTTACGGTGGACAATACCTATGCCCAGCCGGCCGATCTGCGCACGGCCCTTGCCGCCGGAGAGGTGGACATTGCCGTCCTGCCGGAGCCGATGGTGACGATCGCCTGCTCTGCCAACGAGAGCCTTGAAGTGGCGCTGGATATCACCGAGGAGTGGGACGCTGTCTATCCTGCGGGCAGCCTGGTGCAGGGCTGCGTCGTGGCCAGAACGGAGTTTATCGAGGAAAACCCGGAGGCTGTGGCCGCATTCCTGGAGGAGTATGAGGCGTCCATCGCCTATCTGAGCGAGGATGTCGCCGCCGCTGCCCAGCTGGTGGAGGAGTCCGGCGTGTTTACAAGCGCCGCCGTGGCGGAAAAGGCTATACCGAACTGCAACGTCTGCTTTATCACCGGGGAGGAGATGAAGGAGGCCATGGGCGGCTATCTGGAAATCCTGTTCGAACTGTTCCCGGATTCCATTGGTGGTGCCCTGCCGGGGGATGACTTCTATTACCTTGGCTGAGTCTGAGATATGAAGCTGGGAAAACAGCTGGGCCGGGCTGCCCTTGTGCTGGCCTTTTGGCTGGGGATATGGACGTTGCTGGCCCGGCTGGTGGACACGGCGCTGCTGCTGCCCGGGCCATGGGCGGTGGCAAAGCGCCTTGCGGAGCTGGCGGTGATGCCGGATTTTTGGCTCACTACAGCTGTCAGCCTGCTGCGTATCCTGCTGGGGGCGGCGCTGGGCATTGCTTCCGGCGTCCTGCTGGCAGCGCTTACGAGCCAGTCCCGGCTCCTGCGGGCGCTGCTCAGCCCCCTGCTCACCATTGTGCGGGCTACGCCGGTGGCCTCCGTTATCCTGCTGGCCCTCATCTGGCTGGGACGGGACATTCTGCCCTGCTTTATCGTGTGGCTGATGGTGCTGCCGGTGGTGTGGGCCAATGTCTCTGCCGGGATAGAGGCGGTAGACGGAGAGCTTCTGGAGCTGGCCGCAGTTTACCGCTTTTCCTGGTGGCGGCGGCTGCGAAGGATATATATACCCTCCGTCATGCCCTATTTTCTATCCGCCCTGCGCACCAGTATGGGACTTGCGTGGAAGGCCGGGGTGGCGGCGGAGGTCCTGACCGTTCCCGCTAAATCCATCGGACGGTATTTATACGAATCCAAGCTGTATCTGGAGACCACCGATCTGTTCGCATGGACGGCGGTGGTGGTGCTATGCAGCCTGGTTATAGAAAAGCTGGTGCTGGCCGCCATCGGCCGGATGGATAAGCGCTGGGGCGGGGGAGGGCAGACATGATCGCTTATGACGATGTTTCCCTGACCTATGATGATGCCCCTGTACTGGAGGGCTTTTCCCTCCATATTGAGGCGGGGGCGCACGTCGCCCTGATGGGGCCCTCCGGCTGTGGAAAATCCTCTGCGCTGGACCTGGCGGCGGGACTGCTGGAGCCCACGTCCGGGACTGTGCAGGTAGGAGCAAAAAGGCTTGCCTATGCGTTTCAGGAGCCGCGCCTGCTGCCTTGGCTGACGGCGGCGGAAAACATAAACGCCGTCTTGTCCGATGGGCTGGAGACCATGCCACAGGCCCTGGAATGGCTTGCCGCCGTTGGTCTGTCTGATGCGGCGGAAAAACGGCCGGATGAGCTGTCCGGCGGGATGCGCCAGCGGGTAAACCTGGCCCGCGCTCTGGCTTACGATGGGGATGTGCTGCTGCTGGATGAGCCCTTGGAGGGTCTGGATAAGCCCCTTCGGGAGGAGATGCTCGCCCTGCTCTCTCGCTGCGCGGAAGGAAAGACCCTCCTTCTGGCTACCCATGACCCGGCCCAGGCCCGGGCCCTTGAGTGCCGTGTGCTGCGGTATCAAAGCAAGGCCTTTGCGGCGGAGAGATGAACGGTAAAAAAACTCACCCAAGCGAGAAGACCCCGCTTGGGTGATGGTTTTACAGGCCGCGACCGGTTGTCAGCCGGGAACGGTGTCGTCCTGATCTATCCACTCCTGCACCTCGGTGATGCGGACGCCGTCCTCGCCCAGGCGGGCGACGACGCGCTCTATGCCGGCGTTGATGATAAGGCGGCGGCACATGGCGCAGGAGGTGGTGTCTGTGAGACACTGGCCGGTCTTGGCGTCCCGGCCGACCAGATACATGGTGGCGCCGATCATGTCCCGCCGGGCGGCGGATATGATGGCGTTTGCCTCTGCGTGGACGGAACGGCAAAGCTCATACCGCTGACCGGAGGGGATCTGCAGCTCCTCCCGGTGGCATACGCCCAGATCCACGCAGTTGCGCCGCCCCCTGGGCGCACCGTTATAGCCGGTGGCCAGGATCTCATCGTTTTTCACAATGATGGCCCCATAGGTGCGCCGCAGGCAGGTAGAACGCTCCCTCGCGGCGTCTGCGATGTCCAAATAATAATCGATCTTCTTTCTGCGTTCCATAGGCTCCTCCGTCAGATACGATGAATTGTTAATGCTATTATAGAGGACTGTGAAGGCAAAAGGGTTACGTTTTGGTTAAAAGTTGTGGAAATTTACAGGAAAGATTATCCAACTCCTCCTGTTCAACAATCGTAATCGTTCCCGCATCTGCCAGCTCTTGCAGCTCCTCCAGCCGTTCAGCGTTCGTGTCATACTCATCGTTCAGCTCGTCAAGCTGGTCACATACATCGTCATATGCTTCCCTGGCCGTCTCCGCCTTGTCTGCGGCAGAGGCGAACAAATCTGTGTTGTTCTTGAGGAGTGAGAACAGTGTGGCAAGTACGCTCACGATGGAGAGGATTATCATAACGGGACTGTTAGTCCACATCAGTTTCATACTATTAGCAAAACCGAGATTGGCATCTCTCGCTTTGTCTGTGGCGGTTCTCAGAGCGTACAAAGCTATTATCTCTTCAAATTGTTCATCTGTTAATTTGCCTGTCATATAGGCAGCAACAATATTAGCTGCGGACAGTTTTTCGGTGGCGGTAACATTCAAATCTTTACAAATTGTGTCCCTAAGTTCTGCTTCTGAACCTTCAGTTTCTGCCAATTCGTGAGCCATCTCAGTTGCAGTCAACTTTGCCGTGGAATTGATTCCGGCTATCATTTTAGTTACAAGCTGTTCTTTCGCAGCCCCCAGCTCCATGGTAGACATGATCATCTTTTGTTCTTCGGTGCTTGCTGTGGATATGGCCTGAGCATATGCCAGCACGTTGGCTGTATTATATTTACCATCTTTTGCGAAGAAGCCGTGAAGCGTGTCCTGCCAACTGTCTCCCTCGTTGCCCGTACCAATTAATCCGTTTGCAGACGCCAACAATGTTTTAAAGGTCAAATCATTTGTCCAAGACGACCAGCCTTGTAGTAGTATTGACATCAATCTTTGCGCTATGGTAAAATTAGACGAGGTGATATTATGGCTATTATAAGTTGCCCGGAATGTGGCGGTTCTGTTTCGTCTCTCGCTGCTGCTTGCCCTCATTGCGGCTATGGAGTTGCTGAACATATAGCGAGAGAGAAGGAGCGCGAAAATCTGCACCCAGATGTAAGGCGCCTTCTTGACAAGATAGTCCCTTGTGAGTTCACAGTCCCGCCACCAAGAGCTAAAGTGTGTATAAAATGTGGGCAGGACAGGGTAGAAGGATATTGTGAACACGAGGGAGTACGTTATCCGCTAGTCGAAGTTGACTACCCAGAAGCCTATAATTTTGGGGAATGGGGATCAAGGTTATACATTCAAACAAACTGCATAGAACCAAGAAACATCGGCGATGCGGAATGTAAGGCATATAAGAATAGGGTAGAGGCGTTCCATGAATTTACCGAACGCTACCATATGTCCCCAGTACCGCCAGACCCAAAAGTCTTTGGGAAAACAAGAGAGCAATATAGAGCAGAACGCGCTGCGACCATTAAATCTGCACTACCTGTAAAGCCGGACACCCCCAAGTGTCCCACCTGCGGTTCCACCAACATATCCAAAATATCCACGGCCACCCGTGCGGCCCATGGCTTTGCCTTTGGCCTGTTCAGCAGCACCGCCCGTTCCCAGTTCAAGTGCAACGCCTGCGGATATAAATGGTGATATAGCCTTTGCTGGTCAGGGCGGCTGACCCTGTATCATTTTTACCGCTGACGCGGCTGATTTGGAATACCCCTTGACGACCTGTGTCAATATCGTCTGACCAGACCGTCCCGGCATTATACTCTCTGAGCGTTCTGCCCCGTGCGCCATCATGCTGTGCGGGGCAGCTTCGTTGCGGATTCCTTGCGGTTCCCGTCCGAGAATGATCCAAACTCGGAGCCTTATAAAAGGCCAGTTTCGCCGGTTTTGCCAATGCTCCCTTGCCGACAGCACGCTTACGCTGCCAGCTCGTTCCGTGTCGCCACCAGAGCATATGTGGGCACCTTCATATTGAAACCCGTCATTTTGGGTCTACCCACAGATTTAAATGCTTTCGTAAAACTGGCGATCATCGTCGGTATCGCTATCGTTCCAAGCGTACCGAATCTGTTCACCAACGTGTCCAACACTTCAACAAGTGTCGTCCCTGCATCAACAAACGCCTTTATTTTGGAGGTGGAAAATGGAAAAAAGAAATTATCAAAAGGAGCTGGATGGGGTGATCGGGGGATTGGAGG
>JAJQBY010000116.1 GCA_021203045.1 Oscillospiraceae bacterium
CGTTGACGCGGGAGATGTACTTCTCGTCCTGCTGAGCGGAGTTCTCGTCGCCCAGGGAGCCGTCAGCGATGCGGAGCAGGGAGCCGTACTGCTCGGAAACAGTGTGCAGCTTCAGATCCTCAACGAACAGCTTCTTCAGAGGACGCTTGGCAAGGTTGGCCATGATGGTGCGGTTCTCATAGGGCATGGTCTTCCACATACGGGCGATCTCCCAGGCGCGCTCCAGAGCCTTGCCCTTGGGCACGACCTCGCTGACCATGCCGCCGTCCAGCATGTCCTGAGCGGTGAACTGACGGGTGGTCATCATGTAGTAGTTGCCGCGCTTGGTGCCGAAGAAGTGCTGAGCCATCAGGCCCATGCCGTCGCCGGGAACCAGGCCGCCCTGTGCATGGGGGACCTCCATCTTGGTGTCCTCGGTGCAGATGGTCACATCGCACAGCATAGCGGAATCCCAGTGGAAGCCGGGGCCGGGGATGGCGCCGATGGTGGGCACGTCCAGATCGAAGACCATGTTCTTGATCAGGTTGGTGTCGTCAAAATACTGATGCTGGAAGCGCTGGGTGGGGAGCTCGGAATAGGTCTCCCAGCCGTTGGCGTCGGACTCGATCATCCAGTTGTCGCCCACATGGGTGAAGATGATGATCTCGTTCTTCCAGTCCAGGGACAGGATACGGGTCAGCTGGCTCATAGCCCGGTGGGACATGCCGCTGTGGTGCATGGGGCCGTCCTTGGTGTGCCAGGTCACCTGCAGGATGCCGTCCTCACGATACAGATCGGCGAAATCCTTGAACCACTCTTTGTACTCGTCAAGCTCAGGCAGCTTGACATAATCGGCCAAAGGCTGTGCCATAATGATTACCTCCTAAAGATAATAAAGTATTTTGAATGTAAATTTCTATGATAAACCTTATAAAAGGATTTATCCTTCGTTCACGGGCCGGCAGAGCCAGGCTCCAGGAGCAGAAATCAGCGCTTGGAGAACTGGGGCGCACGGCGGGCGGCCTTGAGGCCGTATTTCTTACGCTCCTTCATGCGCGGGTCACGGGTCAGGAAGCCAGCGGCCTTCAGGGGAGCGCGGTAATTTTCGTCCACCAGCAGGAGGGCGCGGGCCACGCCGTGGCGGATAGCGCCGGCCTGGCCGGTCACGCCGCCGCCGGAGACGGTGGCTTCAATGTCCACCTTGCCCAGGGTGCCGGTGGTCACCAGAGGCTGACGGACGATGAGCTTGAGGGTCTCAAGTCCGAAATAATCGTCGATATCACGGCCGTTGATGGTGATCTGGCCGCTGCCGCCGGGGATGAGATGAACCCGGGCCACGGAGGATTTCCGCCGGCCGGTGCCGTACATATAGGTGCGCTTGGACTGATAGGTAGCCATTAGTTGTTGCCTCCTTCCACATACACCTCAGGCTTCTGTGCCTGATGGATGTGCTCCTCGCCCCGGAAGATGCGCAGGCGGGTGAGCTGGTTTTTCGCCATGGCGTTTTTCTGCAGCATACCGCGCACGGCGATGCGCATGGCAAGCTCCGGCTTCTCCTTCATCAGGCGGGCATACTGGGTCTCATGCAGTCCGCCGGGATACCCGGAATGGGTGCGGTAATATTTCTGCTCCAGCTTCTTGCCGGTCAGAACAGCCTTTTCGGCGTTAATGATGATTACGTAATCGCCGCAATCAACATGGGGCGTGTAATCGACCTTCCGCTTGCCCCGCAGCAGGTCTGCAGCGATGACGGCGGTCTTGCCCATGGGCTTGCCCGCAGCGTCGATCACATACCATTTGCGGACGACGTCGGCAGGTTTGACCATAGTCGTGCTCATTGTGTTCTCCTCCGCTAATCTAGAATAATGATGAATTTATTTGACAAAGGCTTCCGCCTTCGGTAAACTATCACAAACGACTTATTTTATAGCACAGATGTGGAAAGATGTCAACAGCGAAATTGAAAATTTCCTGTTAAACTCCTTTGTCCTCCTGGTTCCTCGTTTTATCTCCCGATATCGGGATTCCGATTTTAACCCTTCCACCGGCGCGGGCCCCGGCTCGCACACCATATGATCGGAGGTATCATGTACCAGCTTCGCAGTGATGACAATATTTCCCGGCAGCGAGGGGCGCTGATCGTCCTGCTCATCGTCATGGCGGGAGGCTACGTTCTGCTGTCCGACCTGATGGGCGGCACCCTTCTTACTCCCCAGGTCCGGGACAGCTATACCCTCCAGACCTGGAACTGGCTACACGGCCGGATGTATATCGAAAACGGCGAAAACTACACCTGGCTGGAGCTGGCTATTTATCAGGACCGGTACTACGTCTCCTTCCCCCCTGTCCCCTCCGTGCTGCTGATCCCCTGGGTGGTCCTGTGCGGCATGGACGTGCCCAGCAATCTGATCTGCGGGGTGTATGGCCTGATCAGCGCAGCCCTGGCCTATGAGATCATGCTCGTCCGCGGCCGGGAGGAGCGGACCGCCGCCTTCTGGGCCCTGTTCACCGTATGGGGCAGCAATATGCTCTGGATGACAACAGACGGCAGCGTCTGGTTCCAGGCCCAGGCGCTGAACATGCTGTTCTGCCTGGCGGGAGTATTGGCCGCCTTCCGGGGACGGCGGGCCTGGGCCACCACCTTCCTGGCCCTGGCGGTGGGATGCCGCCCCCTGAGCGCCGTGTTCCTGCCGGTATTCTTTATCCTGTTCGTCCGGGAGGACCGGGAAAAATACAGCCTGCGGCAGGCGATCCTGAGCCAGTGGCGGTGCCTGATCGGGCCGGCTGTCGTGGCCGCCGGGCTGATGGCCTATAATTTCGCCCGGTTCGGGAACCCGCTGGAGTTCGGCCACAACTATCTTCCGGAATTTGTCCAGGCGGAGCACGGCCAGTTCCACATCAGCTATCTGTGGTCCAACCTGAAGCAGCTCCTTTTCGGCCCCGTCACCATCCGGGACGGGCAGCTGAGCTTTTCCATTTATAACGGATTTATGTTCTATCTGGCGAACCCCCTGTATCTGGTGGTGTTTGTCTATGGGCTCAGGGCCCTGCTCCACCGTACGGAGCGGGGCGGCGGGCTGCTGCTGGCAGGCATGGCGCTGGAGCTTCTCCTGCTGTGCATGCACCGCACCCTGGGCGGCTGGCAGTTCGGAGCCAGATATACCTGCGATATGCTACCCTTCGCCCTGATGTATCTGGCCCTGCGAGACCGGCCCCGGGCCCGGAGCTGGGAGCTCGCCATCGGGGGCCTGGCCGTGGCCTTTAACCTCTATGGAGTCATGTATATGTATCTTTATGGGTGACCCCCCTTTCCCCGGCGCCAATTTTGTGATATACTGATAGCCAGCATTTCACGATCAGGAAGGGAGAATGAGCCATGGACAACGAAAAAACCACCCTGCTGTTTTTCCAGCATGAGGACAACTGGCAGGATATCAAAAACGCCACCATGAACACCATCGGCAAAACCAAGGGCGCCTACCCGGACTCCAAATGGAAGCGGGAGCTGATTCTGGCAGAGCATTCCCCCATCCGGAAGATGAAGTTTTCCTGGCGGTGGGCCAATCTGCCCTATTGGGTCAGCGTCCACTTTGTCCGCCACAAGATCGGCATAGAGCACTTTGTCAAGACCCAGCGCACCGACCGCACCGGCGTGGACAGAAGCGAGCTGCCTCAGGGGGCGCTGGTAAACCACGAATGCGAGGCGGACGCCCAGGCCCTTATCACCATCAGCCGTAAGCGGCTCTGTAACTGCGCCAGCCCGGAAGCCCGGGCCGCCTGGCAGCTGGTGAAGGACGCGGTGGCGGAGTGCGAGCCGGAGCTTGCCAGCTGCATGGTGCGGGAGTGCGTATACCGGGGCTTCTGCCCGGAGATGTTCGGCTGCGGCTTCGATAAGACCGAGGCCTTCCAGCAGGAGCGGCAGGCCTATATCAACGGCTGAAACGCCGGTTCGTTAAAACATACAACAAAATTGACTTAAATTTGTCTATTTTACCACTTGCGTTATTTTTGACAGTATGGTATCTTATAGACACAGGCAAGAGCCTTTTAAATATAAAGACTCGAAGGCCGGAAAATCTATCAGCTGCCGGCCAGACCCCTGAGAAAGCCAAAGACAGACGAGAAACAAGAATCGACACATAAGTGATCTCGCTTGGAGTGTAAAAAAAGAAAAGAATGTGTCCGAAGGTTGAGTCCCAAGTGGCTTTGGCAGAGGGGAATCTGAAGAAAGAGAGGTAACCAAGGATGTTAGATACTAAGAATTCACAGAAATGACCCTTGACCAGAAACAAAGCGTGTGGTCAAGGGTCATTTCTTTTTTATAGCCCTGAGTCCATCCCGGTCCGGGATGCAAGCGAATAACCAGCATGAGCGCCGCGGAGGGCGCTTTTTTTGCTGCCTATATAGATATACGAACCGCCCCGGGAAACCCCGGAGCGGCCCATACTGAAAGGAGAAACGTCTGAATCTATACTGATTTGAGGATTATCAAATTTTAGAACTGCTCCACATCCTGCAGGGCGGCATAGCCCTCCTCGCCGGTGCGGACCTTGATAACGTTCTCAACGTTGTAGATGAATATCTTGCCGTCGCCGATATGTCCGGTATACAGCACCTGCTTGGCGGTGTCCACAACGGTCTGAACGGGAACCTTGCTGACCACGATCTCCACCTGCATACGAGGCAGGAGGGTGATGTCCTGCGCAACGCCGCGGTAATATTCCGGCTTGCCCTTCTGGACGCCGCAGCCCATGACATTGGTAACAGTCATGCCAGTGATGCCAATGCCCATCATGGCGGCCTTCAGGTCCTCGAATTTCTCCTGATGGAGCAGGATGGTGACGTTCGTCAGCTTCACATCGGAATCGCTGGCCACAGGCTTGGGAGAGCGCACCTGGACGGGTACCGCGTCATCCACAGGCACAGGGGCAGGAGCGGCAGCGGCCGGAGCGGAGGCGGGAGCCGCAGGCTCGGCAGTGACGGTGCCGATGGAGGCGACGCCGGCGCCCAGGGCGGGCATGAAGTCGGCGTAAGCGCTGACCAGGCCGTGCTCGCTGATATCCAGGCCGGTGATCTCATCCTCCGGGCTGACACGCAGGCCCATGGTCTTTTTCAGCAGCAGGAAAAACAGGGAAATGGTAACGGCGGTCCAGGCGATAATGGCGATAACGCCCAGCAGCTGGATGCCCAGGCAGGAGAAGCCGCCGCCATAGAACAGGCCCACAACGCTGTCGTTGCCGGGAGCGGAGGTGGTGGCGAACAGGCCCACGGCCAGGCCGCCCCAGATGCCGTTGAAGCAGTGGACAGCCACAGCGCCCACAGGGTCGTCGATGTGGAGCTTATAGTCCAGCAGCCACACGCCGAACACCACCAGCAGGCCGGATACGATGCCCACCATGATCGCGCCGAAGCAGTCCATCACGTCGCACCCGGCGGTGATACCCACCAGGCCGGCCAGGGCCGCGTTCAGGCACATGGAAACATCGGGCTTGCCGTATTTGAGCCAGGTGAAGATCATGCAGACCACAGTGGCCACGGCGGGGGCGACGGTAGTGGTCAGGAAGATAGAGCCCAGCTGCTCCACAGAAGTAGCGGCGGCGCCGTTGAAGCCGTACCAGCCAAGCCACAGGATGAAAACGCCCAGAGCGCCGATGGAGATGTTGTGGCCGGGAAAGGCGTGAACCTTTGTGACCTTGCCGTCCTTATCCCGGACGAATTTTCCGATACGGGGGCCGACCATGGCCGCGCCGATCAGGGCGCACACGCCGCCCACCATATGAATGGCAACGGAACCGGCGAAATCGTGGAAGCCCAGCTGAGCCAGCCAGCCGCCGCCCCAGACCCAGTGAGCCTCGATGGGATAGATGATGGCGGAGATAACGGCGGAATAAATGCAGTAGGACGAGAACTTGGTGCGCTCGGCCATAGCGCCGGAGACGATGGTGGCCGTGGTGGCGCAGAACACCAGGTTAAAGACGAAGTTTGACCAGTCGAAGTTTGCATAGTCGGTGAAGATATCGAACCCGGGCTTGCCGATGATGCCCAGGATATCCTCCCCCAGCAGCAGGCTGAAGCCGATGAGGATGAACATCACCGTACCAATGCAGAAGTCCATCAGGTTCTTCATCAGGATGTTGCCGGTGTTCTTGGCCCGGGCGAAGCCGCTCTCCACCATGGCGAAGCCGGCCTGCATCCAGAACACCAGTGCCGCGCCGATCAGGAACCAGACGCTGAACGTAGTGCCGGAAACAATCTCTTGCACTCCCTCAATGATTTCTTGTGTCATTGTTATACTCCTCCTTTGATGTTGTGATCTTTTGCTTCCCGCATGCAGACACATACAGACAGGAAAAAATACAAAACGGCAAGGACGCCACAGTTATCGCTGCGACGTCCTTGCCGTTTCAATGATAGCACTATAAACCCGTTCGCCCCATTTGTCAAGGCACTTTTACCAATTTTGGGGGGCGATTTTGAGCATTTTGTTGAATTTGGTCGTCCAATAGTATAATCCGGCGGCTTGTTTTGGGTGGTTTTGACAATAACCTCTCACCCCGCACGGCGGAGCCTTTTTTTCAGAGCGCTGAAAACACTTTCAATCAGGCCCCTGGTCGTGGCATTCATAAAGTATCCGTAAATAAAGGACAGCACACAGTAGATCACCGCGCCAACGGCAATCTGCACCAGCAGGGCAATGATACTGCCGTCAAACCAGTGCGCCACCAGTCTGACCCCGGCATACATCACCGCGCCGAACGCCGCAAAGGGTATAACCGTACCGAAAAATTCCCGGAAGGACAGGTATTTTCTGCACACCCACATTTCCGCCACAAGTCCTACCGTTTCGGCGCCGATCGTGCCGACTACCGCGCCGTAAATGCCCAGGACGGGTATCAGCAGAGCGGAAAGAATCAGGTTTGTAACGGCGTTCAAGCTTAAAATCTTCACCATGGTGGAATCCATCTTCAGCGGATAAATATAGCTCTGCCGGACGGTCTCTCCGAAGCCTATAATAAGAATGATGGGACACATGCTTATCATCACGCTGCCGCATATGGCAAACGCCTCGCCATAGTAAATCACAGCGAAGGTCTTTGCGACGGCGGCCAGGCCGAAGCAGGCCGCGAACCCGATAAAGCAGGTCACAATCAGGCAGTAATTAAAATTCCGGTCCAGCTTCTTAAAATCCCCCTCCGCCGCATACCGGCAGGCACGGGGAAACAGCACCGTCCCGATGACGCCGATAAACGTCCGGGGAATTTTTACGATTTTATCCGAATACTCATAAAACGCCACATCGTCCTTGGTCGCCATGATACCCAGCAGCGTCTTATCGAAAACCGTATACAGGGTAACGGCAATCACCGCCGCGAACAGGGTCAACAGGGGCCTGATGTGCTCCTTCATATCGGCCTTGGAAAACCGGATGGGCGGTATGGCCGTCACCACCTGGGGCATCATGACCAGCTGGCCCAGGCAGGCGGAGGCGGCCATAATCAGGGTATAAACCCCCACATCTGACGGGGACTTCACGAACAGAAATATACAGCCGGTCTCCAAAAGCTTGACGATGGCATTCCTGACCGCCACGATTCTGAATTTCTCCAGCCCGTAAAACAGCCAGGTGATGTCCAGCGCGGCGGAGAACACATAAATCGTCTGCACCAGCGCGATCTTCACGTCGCTGGCACAGATAGCGAAAACATAGATAAGATACGCCGCCAATGCCAGCAGGGAGGCGATGAAATGGATGCAGTAAAGGCTCCAGAAGGTCTTCCGCAGGCTGACCATATCCCCCCGCCGCTGGGCGATGATACGCTGCCCGTGCCGGTTGATGCCCAGCATGGCGAACACCACGAAATAATAGGCGATGGAATAGGTATAGGTATAAACCCCCAGGGACGTGCTCCCCATGGTCCTGGTCAGATAGGGGGAAACGACCAGGGGTATGACCAAAATGACGACCTGGTAAAATATCTGGAAAACAAAGTTCTTCTTCGCGCCGTCAGGACGAAGCAACGCTCGGTTCATGTCACTGTCCTCCTTAAACGTGCTTTACGATTTCTGACATTCCCTTGCTG
Organism: Oscillospiraceae bacterium; assembly: GCA_021203045.1. Classification (GTDB taxonomy): domain Bacteria; phylum Bacillota; class Clostridia; order Oscillospirales; family Oscillospiraceae; genus CAJOIG01. The sequence goes on from JAJQBY010000116.1 coordinate 8,061, forward strand.
CAAGCCCTCTCCGTGATGGGCATTTCTGAGATATCATCACACCTTCTTTTGCATTCCAGCATCCCAGCAGGCATAGGAATGACACATTATACAGCGGATTCAGCATATACGTTTCGCCAATCCCGAGCAGGATAAAAAACAGGCTGAACAGCGCCATGTTAACCTGCTTGTTTTTCAACCACTTCCGCAGCATACCACAACAGCCGATAATGATAGCAGCAAAAATCAGAATGCCCCAGCTGAGGGCACAGTGAATATAGGCATTGTCAAGTATATTAGACGACACCCCATCGATCTGGGCCTGCCGTGTGCTTATATACTCGATCTCCTGCCCGAATATTTTTAGGTCATATGTATTCAAAAACCTTGACGCCAGAGATATCCGCGTGGTCAATATAGAATTCAGCTTGATTGCAAACGCATTGCCTTGATTATACAGCCAGACCGCCAGGAAACTCAGCGCGGCCAACAGAGGCGTGACCACCGCAAAGGCGAGTTTTACGAGCTTTGTATAGAACAGCTTCGGCACCACCGCAGCCAGCACAAAGAGCAGGAAAATGACCGCAAAGGTATATACAGAGGACCGCCCTCCGCCGATATGCTCAACAGCCAACGCGCATCCAATCACGAGCAGCCATTCATACCACTTCATTTTCCCATAGCGGACACACAGCCACTCCACAAGGATAGTCAGCACATAACAGGTGAAGGTGTTGGGGTGCTGAAATCCCCATGCCTGCTTATAGGTTCCATTTATCACATCGGAATAATTGTCGATTACCCCGGCCGCGCACATCCCCACGATAACAATGAGCATACAGACCTTCAGCTTGATATCATACCGCAGCAGCTTTTCAACGTCGATATGCTGCGCAAGTATCATGAAAAAGACATATATCAGCAGCGCCCGCTCTGTAATGGTAATCTCAACGAGAAAAATCACCGCTAAAAATACCAGGTATTTTATGATCTCAGTTTTCGTGTAACGGTCCAGCAAAAGCAGGGATATCAGCAGAAGCAACAGCGAGGCATAGGAAATAGCCTCCCGCAGCGCATCCAGATCACAAGCAACTGCCAGCTCCGACCCCAATATAAAGGAGGAGGCCGAGTACAGCGTCCATGTGATGAAAAACAACATCTCAGCCGCTGTGTATTTTCTTTTTTCTATTGTCCTGGTCACGCTTTCACCTCGATTCCCCCGCGTCCCCGTCTCAATCCCGCTCGAACAGGTCCCGGGTATAGACCTTCTCCTTCACATCGTCCAGGCAGGCGTCATAGCGGTTGGCCAGGATAGCCTGGGACTGGGCCTTGAATGTGTCCAGATTGTTCACCACCGGGCTGCCGAAGAAGGTGGCGCCATTCTCCAGCGTGGGTTCATAAATAATCACGGCGGCGCCCTTGGCCTTGATGCGCTTCATAACGCCCTGAATGCTGCTCTGGCGGAAGTTATCGGAATTGCTTTTCATGGTCAGCCGGTATACGCCGATGACGCAGGACTTTTTCTCCCCCGGGCCGTAATCACCCCGGCCGTAATCGCCGTAATACCCCGCCATCTGGAGGACCCGGTCCGCGATAAAATCCTTCCTCGTCCGGTTGCTCTCCACCACGGCACGAATCAGATTCTCCGGCACGTCCGCATAGTTGGCGAGAAGCTGCTTCGTATCCTTGGGCAGGCAGTAGCCCCCATAGCCGAAGCTGGGGTTATTGTAGTGGCTACCAATGCGGGGGTCCAGGCAGACGCTGTCGATGATGGCCTTCGTGTCCAGGCCCTTCATCTCCGCATAGGTGTCCAGCTCGTTGAAATACGCGACGCGGATAGCAAGATAGGTATTGGCAAACAGCTTGACGGCCTCCGCCTCCGTGAAGCCCAGGCAGCGCACCGGGATGTTTTCGTCCATCGCCCCTTCGACCAGCAGCGCGGCAAAGGATTGAGCCGCCTCCACCAGCCGGGGGTCGCTCATATCCGTGCCGACCACGATGCGGCTCGGATGCAGATTGTCATACAGCGCCTTGGATTCCCGCAGGAACTCCGGGCTGAAAATGATGTTTTTATCCTGATACTTTTCCCGCACCGCTGCGGTATAGCCCACCGGAACGGTGGACTTGATGACCAGGAGCGCATCCGGATTACACTGCCGGACCGTCTCGATCACGTCCTCCACGCAGCTGGTATCAAAGAAATTCCGGCGGCTGTCATAATTTGTCGGCGTGGCGATGACAACGATCTCCGCGTCCTGATAGGCCAGAATGCGGTCTGTCGTGGCCGTGAGGTTTAATTCCCTGTGGGCCAGATAGTCCTCTATCTCCGCGTCCTGAATGGGCGATTTTCCGCTGTTTATCATCTCCGCCTTCCACGGCGTATTATTGACGGCATAGACCTGATTGTGCTGCGCCAAAAGCACCGCCAGCGACAGCCCAACATATCCCGTGCCTGCAACTGCTATTTTCATGGTGTGTGTCCTCCGTGTGGTGACATCCTCTCATATTCTAAGAGATATCCCTCTCCGCTTATTGCCTGGCGTTTACCTTTCGCCTTTGTTCTCAACAGCACTACTTACAATGGCTTCATTCTGTACTCTTTCCCATGTAACCTCTGTTCTGCCACATTTTGTCTTCGGGCCATCTCTCCACACACCGAGGACTTTATTCAAAACTCTGCATATGAATACTGTAATTTTATAAAGTGCCTTGTTATTTATATAAACCCAGTGCAAATACCTATATGGCACGCTGGCCCATAGCGCAACGTCCTCATGACAAATAGTAATCGTTGGAGAATCGAGTCTCCGTTTGCAGTTTTTGATTAGATCGTCAACTCCCGGCGTAATTCCTCTCGCTTTCTTTATATCCAGATATATTTCCTTCTCGAAAAAAGGGCTAAAGGTCGGACGACCGTAAGATGTATGAAAGAAATGCAGGATTTTTGCATCATAAAAATACTTGATTGTATAAAGAACCTGGCAATTCCAGATCCCTCCAATATCGTACAAATCGCCCAAATCATCACAGGTCTTTACGAGTGCCGTCTGATCCGTTGGTGTTCCCTTAGCTCGTGATATTTCCCAATTCTTATGCCATTGCCGGAAAAATTCACGAGCGGTGCTATCGTCTTTTACATACATAACGCCGCTGTTGTAATAATTTGTTTCTTCTTTGATTTGCTGTCCAAAGATTTTGCGCACCCGCTTTCTTACATCGGTCGCAGCTGTATTAGGAATCTTATCTATTGGGCTGTTGTAATCGTACGTTACTCCTACGCTACAGTCAAAGTCATCTGCTTCGGACAAATCCCCACAAATAACCGTATCAGAATCGATAAAGAGGAAATCCCCGCTGATCAAAGCCCGCATATTCGTCTTCAACCAACGAGATTTTTCCATGTTATTATAGGCTCCCTCTATTTTTACCGTAATGATCTCATCCACTACGGATAGAATCCCTTTTCTCTCCGAATTCATGATGTTCTCATTAGTTTCTTCATCTGTCAGAATAATAATATGCGCTTGAGGCGTATATAGCCTCAGCGAATAAGCAGATGCCCATGTCTGTTCCAGATAGATATCATCATCCGTACTGACAACTACATATACAATTTTTGTCTTCATCCTGTCACCCTTACTACATTTCTTTTTCAGATACTCTAACCCCGCTCAGCATTCTCTCGATCATCGTCACCAAGTCGTACCCCCCCCCGACGATCCAGCCGAGGGATTTCAGCTTGCTGGTGTCCAAGTCCATATACAGTGTGTTGGGAAATCCGTTGGAGCCCTCCGGCTGGATATCGAAGCGGACATTCACGCCCGCGCGGTCTGCAATCTTCCGGGCCATCTCCGCAATGGAGCAATATGTATCCTCATCCGCCGCATTGTACACCTGACCCGGCTCACCCTTCAGGAGAACAGTGAGTATCGCCGTTGCAGCGTCCCGGGTATAGAGATAGCTGCGCTCCGTTTCTCCCCTGGTTTTGAGAACAATGTCCTGCTTTTCTCTCATGCAGCGTCCGAAATACGCAAAAATGCGTCCATCGTTATAATTGACCCCCGGTCCGAAGGTCTGGGTCAGGCGGACAATCTTTGCAGGAACGCCATATTCCCTTCCATAGGCATAACACAGACTCTCACACTGCACCTTGCTCAGGGGATAGCTGTTGCGTAACTCCAGCGGGGAAAACGTCCCAATATCCGATTCCGTGACCTTGTGACCCTTTTCCGGGTATCCGTATACCTCCATGCTGGAAAGATAAACGAACCCCTTCACCTGCTTCTCCCGCGCCAGCTCCAGGATGCTGATGGTACCGTCTATAGCGGTTCTGATCGTCTCCACCGGCTGCTCCACAAAGGCTTTGCTGCTGGTCTGACTGGCCCCGTGAACGATATAATCCACCGGTCCCTGAATCTCCGGCAAGCGCTCCACGGAACCGGAAACAAATGAAAGCGATCTGCCGAAGCAGTCCTTCTGCTCCTCAAAGCGGCTGTGTGCCCTGTCTATATCCCGCACCAGTGCAAGGACATGCAGGCCCAGGCTCCGGCGCTCATTTGCATATAAAAGCGCAGAGATCAGCGAATACCCCACCAGCCCGGTCGCGCCGGTGACGAATATGGTCTTATCCCTCAGCTGCTCCCAAGGGATGAATTCCGCCTTTGATATAAACGCTAAATCCTCAGAGAACGTCTTGTCCATTTTTCACTCCAACCCATAAATCTGTGCGTCCTCCTTGACCTGAAGAAGCGCACGCATGGTATAAAAATCACCGGGCGTAGTTATTTTGATATTCTCATACGGCCCGTCCGTGGTATGCAGCTGATGGCCGTAATGCCGCATCAGCGTGCAGGAATCTATGAAATCCGTGCGTCCCTCTGCCAGTGCCTGCCGGTGGGCCGCCAGAATATCATCCAGCCAAAAGCTCTGGGGCGCTTTCGCCACGCGGGAATCGCTCCGGGCCGGGATGTTTTTGACCTCGCCGTCCGCGCCGATCTCAATAATTGTCTCCGTCACTGCCGCGCTGGTGATGGAGGAGCCGTATTTTTTCACTGCTTCAATATTTTTTGTAATCAGATCGCTGGTTATAAGGGGACGGACACCGTCGTGGATGAGCACGATGGAGCGCTCCTCTCCGGCCAGCTCCTCCGCCGCGACAAGGCCGTTATAGATGGAGAGCTGCCCTGTCTCTCCGCCCGGCACAATCTTTCTCACCTTGTCCAGCCTGTATTGATAGACAAGGCCGCTGAAATAGTCGATCCACTCCTCCACACACGCCACGACCACCCCATCGATCAGGGGATTGCTTTCAAAATGCTCGATGGTGTGAACGATGATCGGCTTATTGTATATCTCAAGAAACTGCTTTGGCCGCTCCTTGCTGTGCATCCGCCGCCCAACCCCGCCGGCGAAGATTACTCCTATGTTCATTGTTGCTTTCTCACTTTCTAAAAGGCAAAATGATCAACGGCTACATTCGCTTATCACTGCATCAATTCTTTTACAAATACGTTCCGCGGAGTCCTGGGTACGTATTAATCCAGTTTGAGCAAAAAAATCTTCAAGCTGTGTTTGATAAGATATCTCATTAAACAGTCCAACAGCAGTAACTAATTCCTCTTCCGTCTGACAGAGTGGAAATGGCAAATCTCGTAAATCAAAATATAAACCTCTTTCTTCCGTGTATTTTTCCAAATCCGGCGCATATAAAAAACCAGGTCGGCCAGTCAATGCAAAGTCGAAAATCCCACTAGAATAATCTGTTATAAAAACATCAGAAGCCAGCGTCAACTCTTGCATATCGTCATAGTCTGATACATCTCTAAACCAAGGTTTTTTCACCTGCAAATCAGAAGATAATTTACTGAGCAATGGATGTAACCTCAACAGAAAAATCCACTTATCTCCCGTTTTTTTCTCTAACTCCGCAATAACTCTACTGTAATCATAACGAAAAATTTCTGTTTCCGACTCATTTCTGAAGGTCGGTGCATACATAACAATCCTAACATCTCTCGGAATTTCAAGTTTCTCTCTTATTTCGCCGTATTTTTCGTGAGCTATTTTTTCAAACGAATCCGTTTTTGGATACCCACATTCCAATATTTCACCATTATATCCCCAAAAAGCTCGCTTATAGATAGCTGTCAGCCATGCTGAATTCGATATTAACAAATCGATCAGTTCTGCGTTGTATTTTCCTGTATTAATCTCCCTTTCGGTCAACTCATCTTCAATATCTCCCTCAATTTTTTTAAAGCCAAGCCCTCCATGCCATGTCTCTATAAAATACTGCTGTTTTTTCTTCGGCATCCAAAGCCTTAACCAATGACTGCTGACCCAAACCTTTGATGTTCCCATTTCGTACATCATCTTCAGGCTTCCCCAATTAACAACCTCTATATAGTTGGGAGTTTCAAAACTGTATCCTGGATACTTTGCCCAAACCTGCTTATATTGAGGATAAAGTTCATGCAATTTCAACGAAATGTACTTGGGATTGTCTGCATAACACTTTCCCGAAAAGTTCAGAAAGAAGACCTTGTCTTGCAAACGGAAAGGCGCAAAAAGGATACGAAAAATAAATCTCACAATCTTGTATAGTAACACTTTTACGTGATTTTTCACTTACAATACCCCACATTATCTCTCTGCGAATTAAAATTCCATCACATACCACGTCCTCCTCCGTCAATCAGTGTGTTGCGCTCGAAATACTCGGCGGATTGAACGATGATTGTCTATTATATTCGTATATCTCATGAAACTGCTTTGGCCGCTCCTTGCTGTGCATCCGCCGCCCAACCCCGCCGGCGAAGATTACTCCTATGTTCATACAATTAAAACTCCGTGCGCTCTCCGTAATTATTTGTTATTTTCAAAACAAAAATTATATATAAGTTTTCCAATACGTTCACACGCCTCACCGCGTTCAAACGAGCCTAAGTCATTTTGGTGTTTTTCCATCGCTTTCCGTATCTTATCATCATCAATACTGCGTATAGTACTACATAGAGATTCATTTGTCTTACACACAGGGAACCCCCATTCATAAATATCAACATCAAATCCTCGATCTGCCACATACTCATCTAAATCAGGTGTAAACAGCAAGCACGGTCGATATGTCAGGGAATAATCCCATATACAAGACGAATAATCTGATATCAGCATATCACAGGCCAACAGCAACTCCTGCATATCTGGATAGTCTGTGGCATTAATTAATTCATCTCCATCAACCTCGAACAACATCCATGGATGGGCTCTAAATAATATAGCACACTCTCTACCAAACCGCTCTGTATAAGCATTTTTGATTTCCTTGAAATTCGGTAGAATAATTTCTTTTTTCTTTTCATATCTCCACGTTGGGGCATATAGTAGAAGGTCGCAATCCTCACCTACACAGAAGTATTCACCCACTTTCTTCCGAATGGCAAGCCGATCTCCATTAATTAAAATATCATTTCGAGGAAATCCACAATTTAATACATACCCGTTATAGCCAAAATCATTGGGTATAACATATTCAGAAAAATATTTGCTAGTAGAAATCATGTATGATGTTTCCTGCGCAGTCATAATTAGCGTTTTCTTCATGACAGAGTCGTTCTTTTTTTCTCCAAGGCTAACCTTTTTATAACACCCTCCACCATGCCATGTATTAATGTGTAGTTGACTTTTTCTTAATGGCATCCATGAAAAAGACCCTATATTATTAATACTGACTTGGGCAGTTGCTTCATAGTACAATCTCGCCAATGATCCATAACGAATTATTTTGATACCTCTGTCTTGCAACTCCCTAAAGTGTTCTGGACATGTAAATGCCCAAACAATCTCAAACTCTCCTGGATAACTCTTCTCCAAATATTCCGAAATATACTTTGGATTACATGAATAATAATTACCATGATGACTAAAGAAAACAACTCTCCCCTTTTTCACGGGGAAAATACGCATAACATACATTACAACTCTTAAACAATAAATTGCTATTAGCTTTACTACAGCTTTCATTTTGTACCTTCATTCATCCACAACACGTTGTATTAACCCTCTGGATTGCTAAATCAAACTGCATTCTTCAGAAACAATGTGTCTACTATCTTCTCCAACCCCTCGCAAAACACCGCGTTATTGCTTTTCAACCCAACCGGCATAGCCGCCACCATCGCATCATAGCCCGTAATGACACGGCTTAAATTCTCTATTTCCTCAACAACAATAATATTCCCCTGTCGCTCCGCAACCTGACGACAAAAATCAAGCTGGTGGTCGTTTACATGCTCGCCAAATTTCTTTTGGCGCGGCACAACGATGGGTATTTTCCCGATTTGCAGCGGCATGATGAAGCTGGAGGGGCCGCCGTGGGTGATAACAATGGACGCTTCCTCTATATACTTGACCATCTGCTGATAAGGGAATATTTTGCTCCAGGTGCAGAACCGCGGCTCATAGGTCGAAAAGCCGGTTTGAATGACAACGTCCTCTGTAATGACCTGCTTTTCCCGCAGCTCATCCACACATTGAACAAGTCTGTTAAACTGCTGCTCATGCGTGCCTACCGTAACAAAAATCACGTTATCGCCTCAATTCCCTAAAAAATACTTCCCAGGTTAATGGCTTTTGGATAAACGGCCTTCATTTCCTCCCACTGGATAACGAATTTATCCGCTATAGGATAAACCAGCTTGCCGGTCAATGTCGGGCGGTCTATCCTGTCAAATACCTCTATATAAATACATTTCTTCCCCATCAGCTTCGCCAGATAAAAAAACGGGACCGCCACAGCCGCGCCGGAGGAGATCACCAGATCAGGCTTTTCCTTTCTGAGTACTTTAATTGCAACAAATGTATTTCTGACAAGATTTTTGAAATTTCGGTTTGTGGGATAATAGCACGGATACATGACCTCGTCCTTCAGCAGGCTCCGGGCGTCCTCCTTATCAAAGGTGACCCAGAAACGCTCCTTATCCTCCCAAAAGGGCTTCAGCATATACAAATGTGTCAAATGACCGCCGCTGGAGCCGACTAAGCAGACCTTCATTCTATATCTCCTTCGGGTATCTTTCGTGTTACCAGCGGCTATCCAATTGGATAGCCAGACCATACAAAAAAACGCGGCTCCTCCGCAGGGCAGCAGATCGCTGCCTTATCTCCGCGAAAGAGCCGATCATTATTCACACCAGATCCTGGAACAGCTCCTCGCCGTATACGCCTTCCCGGATAAGGCGCTGGAAATTTTCCTTTACCTGGGGCATGTCCGCCCGGTATGTGATGCCGAACCATTTGTCCTTACTGTCCAGCACCTTAACGGAGACCTTTTTCTCCCGCAGCAGGTCGCCGATGAAGATGGGCATCAGGTATTCGCCGTCCGCCCAGTCGTCTCCGATGGTCTCAAAGAAATGGTTGAAGCCCCATTCCAGCGTGTCCAGAAATTCCGGCGTCAGGCCCCACATATTCATGGAGACCGTCCGGTCCGGGTCGATGGCCACGCCGTCGGCCTCCGCGCCGGAGGCGGTTTTGACGATGTTTTTCGTCTCCACGATGTCGGTCAGATAGCCGTTTTCCGCCTGGCAGAGCCCTCTTGTGACGCCGCCGTGATCGGACAGGGTGTTTTTCAGGATGAACCCGGCCATGCAAAGGTCGTTGGGCCGGGCCGGGGTATAGCCCAAAAGAAAATCATGGAGGGCAACGAAGGCCTCCTTGCCGTAATAGTCGTCCGCATTGATGACCGCGAAGGGCTCATGAATCTGGTCCTTCGCCGCCAGGACGGCCTGCCCTGTGCCCCAGGGCTTCGTTCTGTCCGCCGGGACCGTCACCCCGGCCGGCACGTCCTCCAGGGACTGGAAGGCGTATCCCACCTCCACCCCCAGGCGCTGGCAGAGCGCCTCGATGCGCTCGCCGATGATTTCCCAGAAATCCGCCTCGATATCCCGGCGGATGATGAATATAATCTTATTGAAGCCGGCCTCTATGGCGTCGTGGATGGAGTAATCCATGATGATCTCTCCATGCAGACCCACCGGCTCCAGCTGCTTTATCCCGCCGCCGAAGCGGCTCCCGATACCGGCAGCCATAATGAGCAAGGTTGTTTTCATATATATCTCCGTCCGGCCCGGAGGCCGGGCTGTCGTATCAGCAGTTGCGTCCCTCGAATATGACCGCGAAGGTCTTGAACACCAGCTTCAGATCCACCCAGAGGGAGCAGGTCTCGATGTATTGGAGATCCAGATCCACCCATTCCTCAAAGGACAGCTGGTGGCGGTGCTTCAGGGTCTGCCAATAGCAGGTCAGGCCCGGCTTGATCAGCAGCCGCTGCATTTCATATTCGCTGTAGGTCTCCACCTCGCGGGGCAGCGGAGGACGGGGTCCTACGACGCTCATATCGCCCTTCAGCACGTTTAAAAACTGGGGCAGCTCATCGATGCTTGTCCGCCGGATAAAACGCCCTACGCGGGTGATACGGGGGTCGTCCTTCATTTTGAAGGTGCGGCCGTCCCGCTCGTTTTTCGCAAGCAGCTCCGGGAGCAGGTCCTCTGCGTTCACCACCATGGAGCGGAATTTATAGAACCGGAATTCCTTCCCGTCCTTCCCGACCCTGGTCTGCACGAAGAAGGGCGAGCCGTGGGGGTCGTCCAGAAATATCAGGATAGACAACACCAGGAAAAACGGTGACAGGCAAACCAGCGCCACCAGGGAGAAGATCACGTCAATGACTCGCTTTGTAAAGAAATAGGCCCTGCGCTGCTTGCATTCTATTTTCTCAAAGGTACGCTCTGACGATATCGTCCCGTTATCCACGGCGTTTGCTCCTATCTTCAGCGGCGTTATATCCACAACGCCGACGTATGAACTGTATTTATATTCTGTCATATAGCCTTTCGTTCCCTCATGCCATCTATGCGCTCCGGCCTCAAATACATCACGCTCCATCTGCGTCCCACACCGGGCGCACAATCATCCTCAGACGCCGGGCATATCATCGCCCGGGCCTTTTTTCACTGCTTTTTCGCATTTTAGCACATGACGCCCCATAATGCAAGAGTTTATACCCGGATTTTACATCCGGCGCCGGTTCTCGAGGGAAATTGCGGTAAAATTTCGCCGAAATGTCGAAATTTTCATGCGTTTTGACGGAAATTTTTCATCCCGCCGCCGGAGATTTGTTTTCTTCGGCGGCGGGCTTTTTATATCAGACCTGCTCGAACAGCTTCCGCCACTGGGCGAAAGCCTCCCGGAAGGCGGCCCGGTTAGCGTCCCGCTTGGCCCGCTCGTCCCGATAGCGGCCCAGGATGAAATCCCGCTCCGCCAGCTTGATCCAGCTGCGGTAGATGCTGACGCCCTCGTCGCTGGCGACCTTCCAGATAACGTCCACCTGTCCGGCCAGCTCCTCATCGTCCTTGGCACCCCACCATTTGAAAATATAGTCCAGGCCCACCAGGTTGGTGAAGCCCTCCTCCCGCAGACCGGACAGGGCGGACACGTCCTCAGAGAAGGCGTCCTCCCACTTGGAGATGCGGCCGGCAGTATTTTTCTGCCAGCTGTTGCGGACATTGTCCGCCAGCTTATCGGCGCAGAGCTGCCATGCGCACTCCGCGTCCATTTTTTCCAACACACTTCCTATCAGCATATGAAATTTTCCTTTCTTTCCGGTGCGCCCGTCCCCGCCTCCGGGCGAGGGCGGACGCGATGCGTGTGCTTATTTCGCGGCGGCAGCCTCCTGGGCGTACATTTCCTTTTGCAACTCCAGGCTGGCAAACCGCTCCTGCGCGGTCTTTTCCGCCTCGGTGAACAGCTCCTCCGCCCGCTCCGGGAAACTGATGGTCAGGGCGGAATAACGGGCCTCGTTCATGATGAAGTCCCGATAGGAGCCGGTGGGCGCCTTGGAGTCCAGAGTGAAGGGGTTCTTGCCCTGGGCGATCAGGGACGGGTTATAGCGGAACAGGTTCCAATAGCCGCAGTCCACGGCCTTCTTCATCTCCGCCTGGCAGTTGGTCATGCCGCCCTTGATGCTGTGCATCTCGCAGGGGGCGTAGCCGATGACCAGGGAGGGGCCGGGATAGGCCTCCGCCTCGGCGATGGCTTTCAGGGCCTGGGCAGGATCGGCGCCCATGGCGATCTGGGCCACATAGATATAGCCGTAGGTCATGGCGATCTGGGCGAGACTCTTTTTGGCCAGGGCCTTGCCGGCCGCAGCAAACTGAGCCACCTGGCCGATCTGGCTGGCCTTGGAGGCCTGACCGCCGGTGTTGGAGTATACCTCCGTATCGAAGACCATGACGTTCACGTCCTCGCCCTGGGCCAGCACATGGTCCAGGCCGCCGAAGCCGATGTCATAGGCCCAGCCGTCTCCGCCGAAGATCCAGACGGACTTCTTGGAGAGGTATTCCTTGTTCTTCAGAATCTCCTGGCAGTGCTCGCCGCCGCAGCCGGAGCTCTCCACCGCTGCCACCAGCTTGCGGGTGGCGGCGTCGTTGGCCGGGCCGTCGTTATAGGTATCCAGATATTCCTGGGCCGCCTGGCGGATGGCCTCCACCTTGCCGTTTGCGGCCACTTCCTCCACCACGCCCTTCAGGCGGTCGCGGATGGCCTTCTGGCCCAGATACAGGCCGAAACCGTGCTCGGCGTTATCCTCGAACAGGGAGTTGACCCAGGCAGGGCCCCGGCCCTCCTTGGTGACGGTATAGGGGCTGGTGGCCGCCGGGCCGCCCCAGATGGACGAGCAGCCGGTGGCGTTGGAGATATACATCCGGTCGCCGCAGACCTGGGTGATCAGGCGGGCATAGCTGGTCTCTGCGCAGCCGGCGCAGGAGCCGGAGAACTCCAGCAGGGGCTGATGGAACTGACTGCCCTTGACAGTCATATCGAACAGCTCCTCCTTCTGGGCGACGGAGTCCACCATATAATCCCAGACGGCCTCCTGGGGCTGCTCCTCCTCCCGGGGCACCATGGTGATGGCCTGGGTGGGGCACACGCCTACGCACACGCCGCAGCCCATGCAGTCCAGCGGGCTTACGGCCATGGTGAACTGATAGACGCCCTTGCCCTTGCCGGCCTTCCAGGGGGCGATCTTGGCGGCGGCGGGGGCGTTTGCAGCCTCCTCCTCCGTCAGGGCGAAGGGACGAATGGTAGCATGGGGGCAGACATAGGCGCAGCGGTTGCACTGGATGCACTTCTCGCTGTCCCAGCGCGGCACGGTGACGGCCACGCCCCGCTTCTCATGAGTGGAGGCGCTCAGCTGGAAGGTACCGTCCACATGGTCCATGAACACGGACACCGGCAGGCTGTCTCCGTCCATCCGATCCACGGGGGTCAGGATCTCCTTGACCATCTTCATGACCTCCGGCCGGTCGGGATGAATCTCCGGGTCGGGGGTATCCGGGCAGTCCGCCCAGGAGGCGGGCACGTCGATCTTCACGAAGGCGTTGGCCCCCAGATCGATGGCCTTGTGGTTCATATCCACGATGTCCTGGCCCTTCTTGCGATAGCTCTTGGTGGCGGCCTCCTTCATGTGGGCGATGGCCTCCTCCCCGGGCATGACCTTCGCCAGGGTAAAGAAAGCGGACTGAAGGATGGTGTTGGTGCGCTTGCCCATGCCGATCTCGATGGCCAGGTCGATGGCGTCGATAATATAGAGCTGGATGTTGTTCTGGGCGATATACCGCCGGGCCGCGCCGTCCAGATGCTTATCCAGCTCCTCCGGCTTCCACTGGCAGTTGATGAGGAACACGCCCCCGGGCTTCACGTCCTGGACCATCTTGAAGCCCTTGTCCACATAGGAGGGGTTATGGCAGGCCACGAAGTCCGCCTTGGAGATATAGTAGGGGCTCTTGATGGGCTTGTCGCCGAAGCGCAGATGGCTGATGGTGACGCCGCCGGTCTTTTTGGAGTCATACTGGAAATAGGCCTGGACAAACTTGTCCGTATAGTCGCCTATGATCTTGATGGAGTTTTTGTTGGCGCCAACGGTGCCGTCACCGCCGAGACCCCAGAACTTGCACTGGATGGTGCCCTCCGGGGCGGTATCGGGGGCCGGGACCTCCGGCAGGGACAGCTCGGTCACGTCGTCCACGATGCCGATGGTGAACTGGCGCTTGGGCTGATCCTTTTTCAGCTCCTCATATACGGCAAACACGCTGGAGGGCGGGGTGTCCTTGGAACCCAGGCCATAGCGGCCGCCGGTGACCTGGATGCCGGTGCGGCCGGCGTTTGCCAGGGCCATGACCACGTCCATATACAGAGGCTCGCCCTGCGCGCCCGGCTCCTTGGTGCGGTCCAGCACCGCCAGCTTCTTGCAGGTGGCCGGGATGGCCTCCAGCAGCCGGTCGGCGGCAAAGGGCCGGTACAGGCGCACCTTCACGATGCCCACCTTCTCGCCCCGGGCGTTCAGATAGTCGATGACCTCCTCCGCCACGTCGCAGATGGAGCCCATGGCCACGATGACCCGCTCCGCGTCCGGCGCGCCGTAGTAGTTGAACAGCTTGTAGTCCGTTCCCAGCTTGGCGTTGATCTTGTCCATATATTCTTCCACGATGCCGGGCACAGCCTCATAATAGCGGTTGGCCGCCTCCCGGTTCTGGAAGAAGATATCCCCGTTCTCATGGCTGCCGCGCATGACGGGCCGCTCCGGGTTCAGGGCGCGGGCGCGGAAGGCCTCCACATCGGCCATATCCATCATATCCCGCAGGTCCTCATAGTCCCACACCTCGATCTTCTGCAGCTCGTGAGAGGTGCGGAAGCCGTCGAAGAAGTTGATGAAGGGCACCCGGCCCTTCAGAGCCGCCAGGTGGGCCACAGGGGACAGGTCCATGACCTCCTGGGGATTGGTCTCCGCCAGCATGGCAAAGCCGGTCTGACGGCAGGCATAAACATCGGAGTGATCGCCGAAGATGGACAGGGCGTGGCTGGCCACGGCGCGGGCGGATACATGGAACACCGCCGGCAGCAGCTCCGCCGCAATCTTATACATATTGGGGATCATCAGCAGCAGGCCCTGGCTGGCTGTGTAGGTGGTGGTCAGGGCGCCGGCGTTCAGGCTGCCGTGTACGGCGCCAGCCGCGCCGGACTCCGCCTGCATCTCCTGGACCTTCACAGTGGTTCCAAACAGGTTTTTCTGGCCGGCGGCAGCCCACTGATCCACGAAATCCGCCATCGGGCTGGACGGCGTGATGGGATAGATCGCGGCTACCTCGGTGTAAGCATAGGACACATGGGCGGCGGCGTTGTTGCCGTCCATTGTTTTCTTGGCTCGGGACATAGGCGCATCTCCTTTTAAAAAATATTTTCAATCAGACAATAAAATACACATACTCTCTTTGGCATTTTAACACAAAACCACGCAGTTGAAAAGAGTTTTATATTTCCCGGTTTTCAGACCGCTCCTCTGCAAAAGTTTTTCTTGTGTAAGCGCCGCAATTGCGGTATAATAGCCAATGGCCTTTTATCTATAAGGGGTCAATGATAAGAATTTTCTCCGTGCGTCCGCCCTGGGGCGGCCCGGTTTAAATACTTATATGTCAGTCCTTTCTATAATTTTCAAAGGGGGTCTTTCATCTTGATCCAAAAAGCCAGCGAGAAGGGCGTCATCGACATTTCCACCGATGTATTCACCACCATCGTGGGCGACGCGGCCTCCAGCTGCTTCGGCGTCAAAGGCATGGCCGGCCGGGGCAGCGGCATTTGGCAGCTTCTCAGCCCGGAATCCATGTCCAAGGGCGTGGAGGTGCGTTTTGAAGAAGACAATTCCCTGATCGCAGACCTGCACATCGTGGTGGATCACGGAGTCAACCTTTATGCGCTGTCCACCAGCATCATCGCGGAGGTAGCCTATAAGGTCACTGCCATCACCGGCGTTCCCGTCAGCCAGGTGAACGTCTTCATCGACTCCATGAGCCGGGATTGAGGCCCGCAGCTCCGTGAGCGAAACTGAAACTTGCGAATCTAGCGATTTAGAGGTAGATAATTTTGAGAGAACACATAGACGGCGCCGCGCTGCGGGATATGGTCCTGTGCGCCTACGACGCCCTTGAAGCGAACGAACAGGCTATCAACGAGCTGAACGTATTTCCCGTCCCGGACGGAGATACGGGAGCCAATATGCGCCTGACCCTCGGCTCCGCCGCCGCTGACCTGCGGCGGAAGGAGGCCACCACCGTGACCGCCACCGCCGACCGGGTGGCCTCCGCCCTCCTGCGGGGGGCCAGAGGGAACTCCGGCGTCATCCTGTCCCTGCTGTTCCGAGGCCTGTCCAAGGGCCTGAAAAAGCTGGAGACCGCCACCGCCGCCGAATACGCCAAGGCTATGACCGCCGGCGTAGAATCCGCCTACAAGGCAGTGATGAAGCCGGCAGAGGGCACCATCCTGACCGTCAGCCGCATGGCGGCAGAGGCAGCCAATGCCAAGGCCAAGGAATCCGAATACTTTGAGGAGATGCTCTATGCCGCCCTGGAGGGCGCCAAGACCGCGCTGGACGACACGGTAAATCAGAACCCGGTGCTGAAAAAAGCCGGCGTGATAGACGCCGGCGGATACGGCTATGTCCTGATGCTGGACGCCATGCTGGGCTGTCTGGAGGGCCGGGTGACGGTGAACCAGAACCCCGGCGGCGCCGTCAAGGCCAAGGCCGACTTCACCGCCTTTGCCACAGAGGACATCAAATACACCTACTGCACGGAATTC
Source organism: Oscillospiraceae bacterium (assembly GCA_021203045.1). GTDB lineage: Bacteria > Bacillota > Clostridia > Oscillospirales > Oscillospiraceae > CAJOIG01. The sequence continues at coordinate 24,726 of JAJQBY010000116.1, forward strand.
ATCGTCCGCAAGACCAACACCTCCAAGAGCCCCGATCTGCTGCGGGCCTATCTGGAGACCGTCGGCGACAGCATCGTTATGGTGGACGACGGAGAGATCATCAAGGTCCACGTCCACACCAACGTCCCGGGCCACGTTCTGACCCAGGCCCTGACCTATGGCCCGCTGATGACCACCAAGATCGAGAATATGCGGGAGCAGCACACCTCCCTGGAGGAGCAGGCCCAGACAGAGGCCGCCCCTGCCGCAGAGGAGACAGAGCCGGAGGAGCAGCCCATACCCGAGCCTGTCCCGGCGGAAAAGGCCATCGGCACCGTTTGCGTCTGCGCGGGAGACGGACTGGAGGAACTGTTCCGCCAGCTGGGCGCTGACGGCATCGTCTCCGGAGGCCAGACCATGAACCCCGCCACGGAGGACATCCTCCGGGCCGTGAATCTGACCCCGGCGGAGACCGTGTTCGTGTTCCCCAACAATAAAAACATCATCATGGCGGCGGAGCAATGCATTCCCTTGACGTCGAAAAAGGTGACCGTCATTCCCTCCCGCACCGTGCCCCAGGGCATCAGCGCCATGATGCGCCTGTCCCCGGACAGCAGCCCGGAGGACCTCCAGGCGGAATTCACGGATGCGCTCAGCACGGTCCACACCATCCAGGTGACCTACGCCGCCCGGGATTCGGAGTTCGACGGCCACGCGATCCGCGCCGGAGAATTCCTGACACTGATGGACGGAGCCCTGGTCGGCTCCTTCGCCAGCACGGACGAGGTGATCTCCAGCCTGGGCCCGGCCATCTCCCCTCTGGACCCTGAATTCGTCACCGTCTACTACGGCCAGGATGTGGCCGAGGGCGATGCGCAGAGCTTCTCCTCTGCCCTGGGCGCCGGCTTCCCCGATACCGAGACCTGCCTGATCCGCGGCGGCCAGCCGGTATACTACTACATGATCAGCGTAGAATAATACCTCCACATATCAAAAACGGAGCTTTATCAAAACCAGCATTTTGAGACAAGCTTTGTCAAGGGTAAATTAAACAATTTATCGAACTGCCCATTCCTGCGTAACACAGGAATGGGCAGTCGGTATTTTACGTTTTTACTGTCTCAAATATGATTCGCTACCTCGTAAGCATCCCAGACGGCCTGGTGGACGTTTTTGAACTGGCGGCAGTCGCCTATGGCGTATATCTCATTGGCGTCCTGCATCTGGGAGAACAGGGTGTCGTCGCTCTTGAAGCCTACGGCCAGGATGACGGTGTCGGCCTCCAGCTCCTGCTCCGCGTTGGTGTCCAGGCTTTTGATGACAAGCCCCTTGCCTGTGGTCTTTACCGCCGTGGTCTTGGTATAGACATGGCAGCCGTGGAAGGGAATGAGCCGCTCCAGCATCTCCGAATTGGCGGAGCAGAGGGGCGCGTTGATGGCTAGCAGCTTGTCCAGGGCCTCCACCACGGAGACATCCTTTTTCAAATCCTTGCGCAGCCACAGGGCCAGCTCACAGCCCACCACGCCGCCGCCGATGACGACGATTTTCTCACCCAGGCCCTCGCCCTTGCTGCGGAGGGCTGTTTTCGCGTCGATAACGGTGGTATCGCTCCCCAGGTTAAACATCTTGGGCAGCGCGCCTGTGGCGACGATCAGAGCGTCATACTCCATGCTGTTCAGGGCCTCCCTGGTCAGCTCAGCGTTCATGTGGATTTCCACATGGAGCTGCTCCAGGGTGTGGATATACCAGGCGATAAGGGCCAGGTCGTCCTCCTTGAAGCTGGGAACGCCGGCCTCAGCCAGGGAGCCGCCCAGCTTGCCGGTGCGTTCGTATATCACCGGCTCATGGCCCCGGATAGCAAGCACACGGGCCGCCTCCATACCGGCCACGCCGCCGCCCACGATGACCACCTTTTTCTTTTTCAGAATGGGATTATAGGCGAAAAACCGCTCTCTGGCGCACTGGGGATTTACGGCGCAGTTGACCATGGAGAAATTCTGAATACGGCCCATGCACCCCTCCTGGCAGCCGATGCAGGGGCGGATGTCCGCCTGCTTTCCGGCCCGGAGCTTGTTCACATAGTCCGGGTCTGCCAGCAGAGGACGCCCCAGGGACACCATATCGATCCAGCCGTCCCTGACCGCCTGAGAGCTCATGTCCGGGTCATCCAGACGACCAGCGCAGATGATGGGAACGTCCACGACCTCCTTCACGGCCTTGGCGTATTCCAGATAAAGGCCCTTCTCCTGATACATAGGGGGATGGCTCCACCACCAGGAATCGTAGGAGCCTACGTCCACATCCAGGGCGTCATAGCCGTAGCTCACCAGCAGCTTCGCGGCCTCCAGGCCCTCCGGCATATCCCGGCCCATCTCCACAAACTCCTCGCCGGGGAGCGCGCCCACGCGCCAGTCCTTGATGAAGCTCTTGGGACTGAATCGCATGACCACAGGGAAATCCCAGCCGCAGGTCTTGGCAATCTCCTCCCGCACCTCCTTGGCGAAGCGAAGGCGATTTTCCAGGCTGCCGCCATATTCATCCGTGCGGTGGTTGAACATGGAAATGGCGAACTGGTCGATGAGATAGCCCTCATGTACGGCGTGGATGTTGATGCCGTCGAATCCGGCCCGCTTGGCGATGGCCGCGCCCTCCCCGAAGCAGCGGATGATGTGATGTATCTCATCCACGGAGATCTCCCGGCAGGTCTTGTCCAGCCAGCGGTGCTGGATGGGGGACGGAGCGATAGGATGGTCTGCTCCCTGGTCCTCCGGGATGGACACACGGCCAAAGCCCCCGGACATTTGCAGGAATATTTTTGCCCCGTAGGCGTGGATGCGCTCGGTCATCTCCTTGCCGGTACGGACGAACTGATGCTCGTTCCGGGTGGGAACCGGCACGCCGGGGCAGGAATGTTCCTCCACCGTGAAGTCGGAGAAGGTGACGCCGGTGACGATAAGGCCCGTGCCGCCCTTGGCCCGCTCCGTATAGTAGTCGATGCCCCGCTGATTAAACGCCCCGTCCGCGTCCCCCAGCCCCAGCGGCCCCATAGGGGCCATGCC
>JAJQBY010000093.1 GCA_021203045.1 Oscillospiraceae bacterium
GACAAGGCCACCACCGCCCCCTATGGGAACGTGGACCGGCCCTTCGATATCGCAAAGCTGGCGGCGGGCGCGGGCGCGTCCTATACGGCCAGAGGCTCCGCCTATCACGCGCGGGAGACCATCGACCTGATCAAGCAGGGCATCAAGCATAAGGGCTTCTCCCTGATAGACGTATACTCCGTCTGCCCTACCTATTACGGCCGGAAGAACAAGAAGGGAGACGCCGTGGAGATGCTCCAGTGGCAGAAGGAGCATATGGTCCCCGCCGTCCGCTATTACTCCATGAGCGAGGAGGACCGCAAGGGCAAGCTGCTGGTGGGCGCCCTGACCCACAACAACTATCCCGAGTATACCGAGGAATATGAAAAAATGGTGCAGCGCTGCCAGGCCGATATGAAGGCCCAGGCCCACAAGTGAGGTAACAGCCATGAGTGCAAGATATGAAATGCGTTTTACCGGCTCCGGCGGCCAGGGAGTCATCCTAGCCAGCGTGATTCTGGCGGAGGCCGCCGTGGTGGCCGGCCATCAGGCGGTGCAGAGCCAGGCCTACGGCCCGGAGGCCCGGGGCGGTCTGTGCAAGGCGGAGACAATCCTGAGCCGGGACACCATATGGTTTTCAAAGGTTATACAGCCCAGCTTCCTCCTGGCCCTGACCCAGGCCTCCCTGGATAAATTCGCCCGGGACGTGGCCCCCGGCGCGGTGGTCATGGCGGACAGCTCTCTGTCCGTGCCGGACTGCCTGAGCCCGGAGCAGGTCATCTCCGTTCCCATCCTGGAGACCGCCCGGAAAAAGGTGGGCAAGGTCATGACTGCGAACATCGTGGCCGTGGGGGCCATCAACGCCGCCCTGGGCCTGTTCGATCAGGAATCCCTGCGGGAGGGCGTGCGCCGCCATATCCCTGCCGGGACAGAGGAGCTGAACTGGAAGGCCCTGGAGGAGGGCGCGAAGCTGATAGCCCCGGAGCAGGCGGAAGCATTCCGCCAGACCCTTGAATAAGGAGGAGCTGCCATTGAGTGAACGTATCCGATCCAGGGAGCTTTTGTCCAAGGTCATGACCGCGGACGAGGCCGCAAGCCTTATCCAGGACGGCATGACCGTTGCCGCCAGCGGCTTTTCCCCCTCTGGCAACCCAAAGGCCGTGCCCCTGGCCCTGGCAGAGCAGGTGCGCTCCGGCAAACGGCGGGTGCGGGTAAATCTTCTCACCGGCGCCTCCACCGGAGACGAGCTGGACTGCGTCTGGGGGGAGAATGAGATCATCGCCCGGCGCATCCCCTATGTAAACAGCGCCCAGCTCCGCAGAGTCGTGAACGGCGGAGGCCGGGAGACGACGGCCTATATGGACCAGCACCTCGGCATGATGGCCCAGAACACCCGATACGGCTTTTATGGGGACATAGATGTGGCCATTGTGGAGGCCGTGGCCATCACGGAGGAGGGCCATATCATCCCCTCCACCGGCCTGGGCTGCGTGCAGACCTTCGTAAATCTGGCGAAGCAGGCCATTGTGGAGGTCAGCCTGATACAGCCGGAGGGGCTGGAGGGCTTCCATGACATATACAATGTGGCCGATCCCCCGAACCGCCAGCCCATCCCCCTGACGGCGGTGGGTCAGCGCATCGGCGTGCCCTATGTGACCTGTCCGAAGGAGAAGATCGCCGCCGTGGTATACAGCGACGTGGTGGAAAAGCCCCGCGCCCTGGCTCCGGCGGACGAGACCAGCCAGAAAATCGCGGACAACATCGTGGCCTTTCTGAAGGCGGAAAAGGCGGCGGGCCGCCTGTCCGCCGGAACGGTGCCCCTCCAGTCCGGGGTGGGCTCCGTGGCAAACGCCGTGCTGCTGGGCCTGAAGGGGGCCGGATTCGAGCATCTGACCTTTTATTCCGAGGTCATCCAGGACGGCATCATCGACCTGATCGACGCCGGCTGCGCGGATATGGCCTCCGGCACCTCCCTGAGCATGTCTGACGCCGGTATGCGCCATATGCTGGGGAACATCGAGGCCTATCGGGACAAGATCATCCTCCGGGAGTCGGAAATATCCAACGGCGCGGAGACCATCCGCCGTCTGGGGGTCATCGCCATGAACACCGCCGTGGAGGCGGATATCTACGGCAACGTCAACTCCTCCCAGATGAACGGCACCACGATCTATAACGGCATCGGCGGCTCCGGGGACTACGCCAGAAACGCCTCCGTCACCATTTTCATGACCAGCTCCACCGCCAAGGGAGGCCGCATATCCAGCATCGTGCCCATGGTCAGCCATGTGGACCACACGGAGCACGACGTGGACGTGATCGTCACCGAGCAGGGCTACGCCGATTTGCGGGGCCTGTGCCCCAAGGAGCGGGCCGCCCTCATCATCGAAAACTGCGCCCACCCGGACTATCGGCCCCAGCTTCGCCGCTACTTCGACGAAGCCTGCGCCGCCACCCACGGCGCCCAGACCCCCCATATGCTGGATAAATGCTTTTCCTTCCACCAGCGCTTCCGGGAGACCGGCACCATGCTGGAGGAGGAGCGCTGATTTTTCCGAAGATCGGTTTGAATAAAGGAGATTGTAAAATATGGAAACATTTGCAAGCCTGATGGAGATGATGATGGTGATCTGCTTCGGCATTTCCTGGCCGCTGAACATCATCAAGGCGTGGAAGGCCCGGACAGCCAAGAGCACCAGCCTGCCCTTTTATCTGCTGATCTGGGCGGGATATATCTTCGCCATCATCGGCAAGATCGTCCTGATCGTCTATAATGCACCCCAGCCCTGGTATGAGACCGTGCGGTGGTATGTGCTGTTCTTCTACGTGCTGAACACTCTCATGGTTTCCGGCGGCATCGTCATCTATTTCCGCAACCGCGCCCTGGATAAAAAGGCGGAGAGTCAGGCTTAACCGTCCTTGACGGCGGCGGGGCATATAATCCTAACAATTAAAAACAGAGGCTGCGGCAAATTGAAGTGCCGCAGCCTCTGCTTTATAGGCGCTGGTTTTCAGCTCACTGTGATGTTGAGCTGGACGGTATAGGTGCTGCCGCTGGTGTTCACCGCTGTCCAGGCCAGTGTGGCGGTGGTAGACCCGGCGGCGGTGCCGGTGACGGAAACCATGACCAGATCATCCTCCACGGTAGCGATAGATGTATCGCCGGAATCGGTCACGGAGAAATCAACGGTGGAGTCCTGACCTGTATAATTCAGGCCAATCTTGACGGTCTCGCCCACGGCCAGAGCAATGTCCGCAGCTGCAACGTCGTCCCGCGCCAGCTCTATGATGTAGTCGCAGTCATCGTCAGGCGTCGGAACATCGCCGGAGTCTGCGGGCGCAGCGGCAGGCTCGCCGGAAGCTTCCTCAGAGGGTTCACCGGAGGCGGCGGCTTCGGGCTCATCTTCGGGGACTTCCCCGGCCTCCACCGTCTCCTCAGAAGGCTCCTCGGCAGGCTCCTCAGCGGATTCAGTCTCCATGGCCTCTGTTGTTTCCGTTTCAGCAGTTTCTGTTTCGGCGGAAACTTCCTCTGTGTCGGAGCTGCCGCAGGCGCAGAGGGACAGGGCCAGCACCAGGGCCAGCAGGATTGCAATCAGCTTTTTCATGGTTGTTCTCTCCTTAAAAAATTTGTTTAGTCTGTTATCGCTATACCAACGGACTCCAGGATATATGCCTTCAGCTCTCCATAGACCAGGCGATAAGCCTCGTCTGTCAGGTGGATGCCGTCGGCGGAGTAGTCGCTGATAAGATAGCCGTCCTCATTTTTCAGAACATAGGTGATGTCCACAAAATTGACGCCCAGTTCCCCGGCAAGGGCTTCCGTTTTCTCGTTGGCCTCGTCCACGATGGAATTATCCCGCTGGGAATTTTCCGTGGCCGGATAATATGCCATTACATATATTTCGCAGTCGGGCAGCTCCTCCTGGAGATAGATCAGCAGCGCCTCGTAGCTGTCCATCATGTAGTCCATATCGAAGATGCCGTCCCGGATTCGGTCGGTGTCCACGGAACCGATGTTAATGAAGATTGCGCCGGGGTTGAGGGCCACGATCTGCTCCTGACAGGCAGCGGCAAAGTCCGCAATGATGGTGCCGCCCATGCTCATGTTGCCGGTGGAAATGTCATAGCCATCCTCGGCCAGATAGGTGCCCACGTCAAAGCCGCCCATCAGAGAGGAGCCGCAGAAAAGGATGCCGCCTTCCTCCATGCCCTGTCCGCGGCCGCCGCCCAGCGCGCCGACCTCGCCGCTGGCTTCGCTGCCGGTATCAGCAGCGGCGTCTGCCTGGGTTTCGGTGGTTTCCGCAGTGCTTCCCTTGACAGGGGGCGTTACCACACCGTCGTCGGTGACGGTCACATGGATTTCCACCGTGTAGGTGCTGCCGCTGGTGTTCACCGCGGTCCAGGACAGGGTGACGACGCTCTCCCCGGCGTATGCGCCGGTGATGGTGGCGTTCAGGCCGGAGGCGGAAGCGGTGACACACTCGTCGCTGATGCTTACCACGCTGAAGTCTCTGGTGGTGTCCATACCGGCATAGAGAAGCTCCACGTCTACCGTCTGGCCGCTGCCAACGGTGATGTCCAGAGTGGCGGTGTCGTCTCTCACCAGCTCCACCTCATAGCCGTATTCCACGGCTGTGCCGCCCAGATAGCTTTCGCTGGCAACACATTCGTCAAAGTACGGGACAAGGGCGTCATAGATGGCTTCATAAGCCTCATCGGTCAGGTGAATGCTGTCAGCAGCATATTCATCCTTCAGATAGCCGTCCTCCCCACGGAGAACCTCGTTCACGTCGATGAAGGTCGCACCGGCCTCCTCTGCCAGGGCAGGCAGATAGCTGTTGACCTCCTCGATTTGCTCCAGGGTACGCTGAATCTGGCCCTCGCCGGTGTTAGGGGTGCAGGGATAATAGGCCATGATATAGATGGCGCAATCGGGAACCGCTTCCTGGATGGTAGTCAGGATTGCAGCGTAGTTATCCATCATGTCCTCAATGGTATAGGTCTCGCTCAGACGGTCGATGTCGTTGGTGCCGATGTTTATGAACAGCGCGGAGGGCTCCAGATCGATCACGGCGGTGTCCAGCACCTCCATGAGCTGTGTCATGGTGTAGCCGCCGTAGCCTCTGTTGTAGATGACATAGCTGTCTCCCCGCTCGGCGATTATCTCGCTGATGGGAAACTGCTCGCACAGGGAGGAGCCGGTCATGACGATAGCGCCCTTTTGCGCCGTTTCGTTTTCCGCCGCATACTCCGGATGACCAGCTTCTCCGCTGGCGAATCCCAGGCCGGATAAGGCTAGCGCCAATACCAGGGCCAGAGCCAGGAAGGTGATACATTTTGCAGAAGATCTCATAATAATTTCCCTTTCCGATTTATTTGTCAAATCTATGACTGATGATATTAGTTTATAAAAAAATGCGCCTGGAGGGAATACAAAATCCAGACGCAAATGTTCAATTTTCGGACGTTCTTATCCCTGATATGGGATGAACAGACGTATCACCGTGCCGGCGGGAGAGGAGTCTATTTCCATGACGGCCCGGTCTCCATAAAGGTATTCCAGCCGCTTGCGTATATTGGCGATGCCAATATGCCGTCCGGAGGATATGCGTTCGTCTCCCTCTGTGCGCAGGCGATTTAAGGTTTCGCTGTCCATGCCGCGGCCGTTGTCCGCAACCTGGATAGAAAGCTTGTCTTCCTGCGCGGAGACGGTTATTTCCACCCTTCCGGCAGGCCGGCCCGTCTCCGCGTCTATCAGACCGTGGCGCAGGCTGTTTTCTACCAGGGGCTGCAATATGCTTTTGGGTACTGTACAGGAGAGCAGCTCATCCGGGCAATCAATGCTCAGCTCCGCCGTTCCCCGGCGGCTGATGCTCTCTATGATCCAATACTGCCGGGCGGTATTCAATTCATCCGCCAGGCGGCCGGTCATGGAATAACCGAATACCAGCATATTGTTCTGCAAAATGTCTGCAAGGGCGGAGTTGACCTGCTGGATTCGCTCGTAATCCTGCCGCCGGGCCAGGGCGTTAATCGTGCTCATGGTGTTATAAATAAAGTGATAGTTTACCTGGCTCATCAAAAGGCTTTGCTTCAGATTCAGCTCCGCCACCTCCAGGCGGACCCGGTTTTCCGTGTGATTTTTGATTTCCGCAAGCATATGGTTAAAATACCCTCCCAGCTTGCTGAGTTCATCCTCGCCGGTTTCGTCTGCCCTCACCTCCAGGTCTCCCGCTGCAGCGGTCTCCATCACCTGCTGTAAGCTGGCGATGGGGCGGCTGATGCCCTGCATGACCGGCAGCGTCACCACCAGGGAAAGGGCAAACAGCATTACGCAAAGCCCTATGGCCAGCCAGATGGAGGGCATATACAAATCCGCGAAATCTGCGGCGGATCTGCGGCGGAAATATATCCGCAGATGCGCCAGCTATAGCTGGTCTGGGTGATGATATAATAGCCGTTTTGCTTTAATACATAGTTGCCGGACTGAGTATTTTCCGCCAGCACCGTATGGGACTGGCCGCTGTCCCCGCCCTGATAAAAGCCGCCGCTGTCGATTTTTCCGATCTCAAAGCCGGTGTAGCTGTAGCTGAGCGTCTGATCAATGCGCTCCATTAAAGCTGTTGCGTCAAAAAGAAGCACCAGGCGATAGTCCCGCCCTCCGTCGCTGCGGATGCTGACGCCCACTGCCAGAGAGTCGTTTTCTGTCCCATCGTGAGGATAGATGGTGGTGAAAAGCGGCCCAGGCGTGTCATAGGACAGGGCTTGCATACTGGGCGCGTCCAAATACCTGGAATCCTGCGAGCCAAGAGCCGTGTCGGAATAGACCCACGCCTCCCCATCCTTTACGGCGGCAGCCCGAATATTGAAATAGGAAAGCTCCGTGAGACTGGTCAAATACGCCACCAGCCCGGAGCTGTCCCCCTCCTCATGCTGGTAGAGGGCGTTTTTCATTTCCAGGGTACCCGACAGGCTCTCCGTATACCGGCACATGGAATCCAGCTCTGCATCAATTTGCCCGGCCAGGTATTCCCCGGTCTCCATCGCCTCCGACAGAGCCTCCTGCTCCAGCCGGGGACGGGACACCAGCAGCGTCACCAGCACGACCAGCGCCAATCCGATCACCTGGGCCAGCAACAGACCTGCCAGCATTTTTCGGGATATTTTCGATTTGATATAACGTATCATTCGTTTCTCCTGTGCTTCCAGCTCTGAGGCGACCGGCCGGTATAAGCCTTGAACGCGGAACTGAAATACTGGGGAGAGCTGTATCCGCATTGCTCGGCGGCCTCATATACCATCAACCCGTTATCCAGCAGGGCTTTGGCCCGCTCCATGCGGACGGCGGTGATATATTCATTCATGGTTTGGCCCGTTTCCTCCCGGAATCGAAGGCCCAACCTTTTCTCGCTCAACCCCACTGCCTGCGCCACTGCCGGATTGGAAAGAACAGGGTCGTTCAGGTGCGTGCGGATATATTCCACAGCCTGCTGCACAGGAGGAGAATATAGGGTGCTTGACGGCCTGCACATAGTCAGCAGCTCAGATAAGGAGCTGGTGGGCTTAACAGTCAGCTCCGGTCGCAGTCGGGAGAGATAGCTGAGCAGGGGCTGGGCCAGCTCTTCCGGCGCGAAACAGGCGCAAAGGCTCTCCGCCTCCAGCGGAAAGCTGTCATCCCGAAGCGTGCCGTCCAGCCAATCCCGCAGCTGTCCCTTCAAAAGAGTACGTTTTTCCGCAATTATGGTCTCCCGCGTTTGCATAAGCGTCTCTACCTTTTTCAGCAGAGAGGGGCCCGTGATACCTGTTTTGCGGATGTAATCGGCCGCGCCCAGGCGCATAGCCTCCCGCATATAGGGGTAATCGTCATAGGAGCTGAGCATCATAAACGGGACATAAGGGTTTTCCTCGTGAATGGCGGACATCATTTCCAGACCATCCATCAAAGGCATTTTCACATCCGTCACAACGAGAGCCGGCCGGTATTGGCGGAATTTCTCCAATCCCTGACGCCCGTTTACTGCGGTAATCGTTTGATACCCATTGCCCGCCCAATCTGCTATGGTCGTCAAGTCCTCCAGCACCAGCAGGTCATCTTCACAGAATAAAATTGTCCTCGTTACATCCATCATGTCTGTATGATAACAAACTTTTTGCCTGTTGGGAACAGGTTTTTCAGTATTTTATTGTGCCGTAATACCCGCAGCCGTCCTTGACGGCGGCCCGGGATGGGTATATAATCCTGATATTAATATTAATTTAGGATGGAGTCGTCTATGCAGAGCGAAGCGTATAAGCTGACAGGTGCGGCTGTGGTCGCCAGCGCCATGGGGTTCATGCTCCGGTGGCTTCAAAATATAAACATTCTGGATGAGGAGACAGGCCTGGCAGAAAAGGCCCCCATCAGCACGGTGATGGTACTGTATATCGTCATCGCGGCGCTGGCCCTGGTGGGCTATATCATCTATCTCAAAAAGTACGACGCCCCCGGAGAGGGGGATATCGCCATGGCCTCCCATACGCCGGTATACACGCCGGCCCTGTATGTCATCGCGGCAATGCTGGCCGTTTCCGGCGTGATACAGATGCTCCAGGCGGGAGACAGTCTCTGGCCGGGGATGTATCGTATCGGAGGTCTGGGCACCGTCATAGGCGCCGTGGGCCTCGCGATGCTGGCCGCCGGAGGCAGGAGCAAGGAAAGCGCACCCCGGTTCCGCCGCATCGGCATCAGCCTGATGCTGGTATTCGGGGCCATATGGCTGATCTCCGCTTATAAGGACGCGGCCACCGACCCGGTCCTGTGGCGCTTTGCCCCGGAGATTCTGGCCATATGCGCCGCGCTGATAGCTTTTTATTACATGGCGGGGTATTATTTTGATTCCCCCCACCCCATGTATACCCTGTTTTTCTGCGAGATGGGCGCGTTTCTGTGCGTCATGTCCGCCATCGACGATATGCCTCTGGCGGAGGCCCTCCGCTTCGCGGCTGTGGCCCTGCTCCTGTTTCTGTGGGGCTTCGTCATGATGGAAAATCTCCAGAAGCGGGAGACCCCTCTGAAGCTGGACCAGGAACCCTGACATTTCCACACAAAATTTTTTAAATTCACTATTGCATTTTTCGCCGGACTGTGCTAATATACTAGGGCGCAATGACCGGGTGTGGCGAAGTTTGGTATCGCGCCTGAATGGGGTTCAGGAGGCCGCTGGTTCAAGTCCAGTCACTCGGACCAAATGAAAAATCCGAACGGTATTATCCAAAGGGATAAGGCTGTTCGGATTTTTTCATTCCGCGGACAGGGCTGCGCAAAAAAGCGCTTGACAATCCTTTGCCGATGGGCTATACTGGAAAAAGTAAAAGGGAGTAGTTTACACAGGCAATTGTCTGTGTTGCGTGATTCGTCAATACGGCAAAACGCCCGGATCACCATAGATGTTCACATCTATAACAAGACTTTTACCGCACAGACTCTGTGTGGTAAAGGTCTTTTTTCTTTTCCATCTTCCCACAGACCGCTCCCTCATGTATAATAATCCCAAAAGCTCATAAGGAGGACGCGCATATGAAGGACGTGATCGCCGCCTTTCTGAAGCGGCTGACCGCTGTGCTGGAGTTCGTCATCGCCATGATTTTGGCCGTGGGCATCATTCTGCTATCCATCCGGCTGATCGCCTCCATGGTGAACATCCCCGATCTGGAGACATGGCCCAACTACGACGACCTGCTGGAGACCTGCTTCAACCTGATCATCGGTGTGGAGCTGATACGCATGATGTATTACCACACCTCCAACACGGTGTTTGAGGTGCTGCTGTTCGCCATCGCCAGGCAGATCATCGTCGACCACACCTCCACATGGACCAGCCTGATCGGCGTGTGCACCATCGCGGTGCTGTTCGCCACAAGAAAGTTCCTATTCTGCGAATTCGGAGATAAGGACGAGACCGTTTTCCGGGCGGGCATGAAGGTCAAAGCCGCAAACCGGCTGCTGGGCGTCAACATCCCCCATCAGGAGGGAGACACCCTGCTGGATACACTGGAACGGGAATGTAACCGGCGGGAGCTGCCCATCGCCGTGGGCACCTCCATCGATCTGGACGACTGCCAGATGCGCATCCTGCGGGCCGGAAACGGAAAAGTGACACGGGTTGAAATTATCCGGAGCCTCTCATCACAGGATGTACACAGTTCCTGACAAAAAAGACATAACGCAAAAAACTGCGCCTATTGACAAGTTTTCTTGGCAATGATAAAATGATAATCAAACATGCCAAGAAAACTTGTCATCACAGGAGGTCTCTGACGGGCATGAATAAGATCGACGAGAAAAAGCTGATTTTAAAAAACCATCTCAGAGAGACCCGGACCATGCGGAAGCTGTCCCAGGCAGAGCTGGCGCAGATCGCAGGCGTCTCCCGGAACACCATCAGCGCTATCGAGACGGGACAGTTCAGCCCCACAGCAAGGCTGGCCTTCATCCTGTGCATGGCGCTGGACATCAAATTTGAAGACCTGTTTTATTTTTAGGACCATTGCTCATGCAGAGCGATATGGAGCCGCGGCCGACCCCGCGGCAGGGAGGGTATACCATTGTCACAAACAACAAAAAGGGCCTTGTCCGCGTCGCTTCAAAAGATGCTTCGCCAAAGGCCGCTGAACAAGATCACCGTCACAGACATTGCAGAGGACTGCAGCGTCAGCCGGATGACCTTTTATTACCACTTCAAGGACATTTATGACCTGATCGACTGGACGCTGAACGATAACGCCGCCCATATCCTGGAAAAGTGCAAGGGCGCCGACTCCAGCAAACAAATCCTGCTGACCATCCTCCGCTCCCTTCAGGAGAAGAAGGCGGAGCTGACAAATCTGATGCGTTCCGTGCAGCAGGAGGAGATAGAGACCTATCTCTACAAGATGATACACAGCGTCATGGAGGGCAGCCTTTCCCAGCAGAGTATCAATTTAAGCATCACCCCGGAGGACCGGGCCTTTGTCCTGGATTTCTATACCTACGCCAGCGTGGGTCTCCTTCTGGCCTGGGTAAAGAGCGGCATGGAGACCGACCCTGAGCAGCTGGTGAATCAGCTTTTGTCCATCATCACAGCCGACAGAGTCCTGAACGATCTGGAGCATTTACACCTGGTTCATACCAAGGGAAGCGAGTCCGCCACATAAAACGTCATACAGCTTATCTCCGCTGTCCAAAGTTTTATCACGCCCCGGCATCTGCCTGTTGTATTGCCCTTTTCTGCGGAATATGATACTGTGACGCCCCTGCCTTATGGCAGAAGGGGCGTCACTTTTTTCTTCATCTCCCGCCGCACGGACAGAAGGCTGTACAGCATAGCGGCGACCTCGGATATCCAGAAGGCATACCAGGTATAGCCAATCCCCAGCCGTTCTGTAAACAGCCAGGCCAGCGGCACCAGCAGGACCAGCTGACGCAGAGCGCCGCCGGCCATATTCACGATGCCGTTTCCCAGGCCGGAGGCAAAATAGCCGCAGATGATGGTGACGGTAGTGCACGCGAAGGTAACGGATATTATCCGCAGCGCCGGGACGCCGATGGCCCGAAGCTCCTCTCCGGCGGCGAACAGGTTCAGCAGAAACCCGGGCAGCAGCAGGAATATCGCCGTTCCGGCCAGGGCGATGATAAGCCCGGCGGGTATGATGACGCGCCAGACCTCCCGGATGCGCTGGCCGTTTTTGGCCCCGTAGTTATACCCCACGATGGGGATAGCCGCCTGGCCCAGACCGTTCATGGGCATCATCACAAAGCTCTGGAGCTTGTAATACACCCCGAAGAAGGCCACCGCCGTGGAGGATACCGTCATCAGGATCTGGTTCATGGCGAAGGTCATAACGCTGCCGATGGCCTGCATCACGATGGTGGGCATACCGACACGGTAGATATCCGCCACATCCCGCCACTGCCAGCGATAGTCCTTCAGCCGCACATGAATGACCGGATTTTTCAACCGGTTCAGCACCAGGGCCACCACCGCCCCCAGGCTCTGGCCGATGACCGTTGCCACCGCCGCGCCGGTAACGCCCATAGCGGGGCACCCCAGCAGGCCGAATATCATGATCGGGTCCAGTATGATATTGGCCACGGCTCCGGCTATCAGCGACACCATGCTCAGCACCGTATCCCCCACCGCCTGCAGCAGCCGCTGGCCATAGGTCTGCAAAAAGATGCCATAGCAGAACACCACGCACACCCGCATATATTTGGTGCAAAGCTCCTGCAGCGCCGGGTCGTCCGTCATGGCGCGGGCAAGGCCGCCGGAGAAGGCCAGCCCCACAATGGAGAATACCGCCGCCGTCCCCGCCATCAGAAACAGGCCGGTGGTAGCCGCATGACAGGCCTCGTCATAGCGCTTCTCCCCCACCCGCTTGGACAGCAGGGCGTTCATGCCTACGCTGGTTCCCACCGCCACGGCGATCATGAGAAACTGCACCGCATATACAAGGCTGGTGGCCGTCAGCGCCTCCTCGCTCAGCCGGGAAACGAAAATGCTGTCCACAATGTTATAGCAGCTCTGCACCAGCAGCGACATCATCAGCGGCAGGGACATGCTCAGCAGCAGCTTCCTGACCGGCATCACCGCCATTTTGTTTTGTTCCATAGGTTTCTCCCTCCATAAAAAATACGCCGTCTCCTCATTCCCTGCTTTTGTGCCTGATGGAATGAGAAAACGGCATAAACATGTTCGATTTTTCGCTACATAAGATATCACAGCGCCGCTGAAAAGTCAAGAGGGCAGTTTCTTATGTCTCCTGTATCCGGTCGGCCATGATTTTGAAGCCGGCGCGGGTCAACTCGTCCTTGATGGTCTGAATCTGGGCGAAATCTCTGGTCTCCATGCCGATCTTCAAAAAGCAGCTGGAGATGGCCATGTTGGCGTCCGAGCGCTCGTGGTGGACGGAGACCACGTTGGCTCCGCAGCGGGAGACGATCTCCGACACCCCGACCAGCTGGCCGGGCTTGTCCTCCAGGGCAATCTGCAAAACGCTGTTGCGTCCGCCCATGACCAGGCCCCTGGTGATGACCCGGGAGAGGATGTTCACGTCTATGTTGCCGCCGGAGACCAGGCACACGGCCTTCTGCCCCTGGATGGGCAGTTTATCGAACATGGCGGCGGCCACACTGACGGCTCCGGCCCCCTCCGCGATCAGCTTCTGCTGCTCGATCAGGGCCAGGATGGCGGCGGCGATCTCGTCCTCGGACACGGTGACCACGTCGTCCACGTATTCGCGGGTCATGGCAAAGGTGGTCTCCCCGGGGGTCTTGACGGCGATGCCGTCGGCAAAGGTGGCAACCGTGTCCAGGGTGATGATTTTTCCCTGAGCCTGGCTCTCCGCCATGCTGGGCGCATTGGCAGCCTGGACGCCATAAACCTTCACCTTGGGGTTCAGGCTCTTGATGGCGCAGGCCACGCCGGAGATGAGTCCGCCGCCGCCCACCGGCACGATGACCGCGTCCACATCCGGGAGCTGGCCCAGAATCTCCAGGCCGATGGTACCCTGTCCGGCGATGACCAGCTCATCGTCAAAGGGGTGGATAAAGGTGGCTCCCGTCTCCTTCTGGAGCTGGCAGGCGTATTCATAAGCGTCGTCATAGGCGCCCTTCACCAGCCGCACCTCCGCCCCCAGGCGCTTGGTGGCCTCCACCTTGCTGATGGGCGCGCCGTCCGGCATGCAGACAACGCTTTTTATCCCCATCCTCGTGGCGGCCAGGGCCACGCCCCGGGCGTGGTTCCCGGCGGAGCAGGCGATGATGCCGGCCTCCCGCTGCTCGGGAGTCAGTGACGCTATCTTGTTATAGGCGCCCCGCAGCTTGAAGCTGCCGGTCACCTGCAAATTTTCCGTTTTTAGGTATATCTGGGCCGTGTGGCTCAGGTTCTGGGCATAGAGCAGGTCCGTTTTCCGGGCGATGCTTTTCAGCGTGAAGGCCGCCTGGTATATCTTATCCAGTGTCAGCATGGCTCAATCCTCCCTTTCTGTATCGGTATCTGGCCGGCGGCACAGCAGGTCGTTGATAAACTGCTGGGCGGTACGGCCGGAGCGGCTGCCATGGCGCACCTGCCAGGTACTGGCGGCGGCCCAAAGCTCGTCCTCGGCCATGCCGGACAGGGAATGGCTGCGGTCAGCCAGCGTCTGCACGATCTGGTGGTATTCCTCATAGGTGGGGTTGGGGTAGTATATCTGCAAGCCGAACCGTCCCGCCAGGGAGAGCTTCTCCTCCATGGTGTCCGAGCGGTGGACATCCCCGTTGTGCTCCATATCGCTGCGGTCGTTCCAGGTCTCCCGGATGAGATGCCGCCGGTTGGAGGTGGCATATATCAGCACATTTTCCGGCGCGGCCTCTCCGCCGCCCTCCATGACGGCCTTCAGGTGCTTATACTGCACCTCGTTCTCCTCAAAGGAAAGGTCGTCCAGAAACAGGATGAACCGGTAATTCCGGCCCTTGATCTGGGCCAGAAGCTGGGGTATCAGGCCGAACTGGTGCTTATACAGCTCGATGAGCCGCAGGCCCTGGGCGGCATATTCCCCGGCAAGGGCCTGGACGCTGGTGGATTTTCCCGTCCCCGCGTCCCCATACAGCAGCACGTTATTGGCTCGCTGGCCGGACAGAAAGGCCTTGGTATTTTCCAGCAGCTGGGCCTTCTGGCCCTCATAGCCCACCAGATCCGCCAGCAGCACGGGCCGCCGGCCCTCTACCGGCACCAGGGAAACCTCATCCCGCTCCTCCCGGAGACGGAACACCTGGCCCAGTCCCAGAGAGCCGACGCCATTGTGCTCATAGTGCCGGGCCAGCAGCTCCAGCATGGTCTCTCCGTCCGGCGCGGCGGCCAGGGCTTCCGCCAGCAGCCGGATGCTGCGGCCGGCCTGCTCCTTCGGCGGGGTCTGGCCCTGATGGTGGAAATCCCGGAGGGCGGGTATCTCCGGCGCCCCGGCAAATAGCTCCGCAAAAACCTCCATATCCGCTCTGGCGATGGCCCAAAGGCTGTCCCTCTGGGCCGGCCGGCGCTCCCAAGCCAGGGAGAAGGGGTTCTCGCTCTCCGCCAGGGCCTGGGCCAGGCAGCAGTGCCACAGATCCCCCTCCCAGCCGCAGCGGACGGCCTCGTTCAGGATAAGCCCCGCCGCCCGGGCGGGACGGCCCTTTTCCATGGCCCGGGCCGCCTGGGTCAGCAGGCTCCCCCGCCCCGGATGGAACAGGACAAGCCTGTCCAGGGCGGCGGACAGCGTATGCGCATCGCTCATTGGAGAATGGCCCCCTTGTCGGCAGAGGAGACCTGCCTGGCGTACCGGGCCAGATAGCCGGTGGTGATCTTCGGCTCCGGGCAGACCCACGCCGCCCGGCGGGCGGCCAGCTCCTCCTCCGGCACCTCCAGGGCGATGGTGTGGGCGGGGATGTCGATGGCGATGCTGTCCCCTTCCTGCACCAGGGCGATAAGCCCTCCGGCGGCGGCCTCCGGGCTGACATGGCCGATGGACGCGCCCCGGGTCGCCCCGGAAAAGCGTCCGTCCGTGATGAGGGCCACACTCTCCCCCAGACCCATGCCGCAGATGGCGGAGGTGGGGTTCAGCATTTCCCGCATACCGGGGCCGCCCTTGGGGCCTTCATAGCGGATGACCACCACGTCCCCGGGTCTGATGCCGCCGGCATATATGACGGCGATGGCCTCCTCCTCCGAGTCGAACACCCGGGCGGGGCCACGATGGGTCATCATTTCCGGAGCCACGGCGCTCTGCTTCACCACGCAGCCGTCCGGGGCCAGGTTCCCATACAGCACGGCGATGCCGCCGGTGGCGGAAAAGGGCTTTTCCAGGGGGCGGATAAGGCTCTCATCCCGGTTTTCCACGCCCTCCAGGTTCTCTCCCACGGTCTTGCCCGTGACGGTGAGAAGGGAGGTGTCCAGCAGGCCCTTCTTCGTCAGCTCCTTCATGACGGCCCAGACGCCGCCGGCCTGGTCCAGGTCCTCCATAAAGGTATCCCCCGCCGGGGCCAGGTGGCACAGGTTCGGGGTGACGGCGCTGATGTCGTTTACCGTGTGCAGATCCAGCTCCACCCCTGCCTCATGGGCGATAGCGGGCAGATGGAGCATGGTGTTCGTGGAGCAGCCCAGAGCCATATCCACGGTCTCCGCATTGTGGAACGCGGCGGCGGTCATGATATCCCGGGGCTTGATGTCCTTTTCGATCAGCTCCACAATCTTCATGCCGGTATGCTTGGCAAGGCGGAGCCGGGCGGAGTACACGGCGGGGATGGTGCCGTTGCCCCGCAGGGCCATGCCGATGGCCTCCGTCAGGCAGTTCATGGAGTTTGCGGTATACATCCCGGAGCAGCTGCCGCAGGTGGGACAGGCGTTTTCCGTGTATTCCGCCACGCCGGCCTCGTCCAGCGTCCCGGCGTGATAGGCTCCCACGGCCTCAAACATATGGGACAGGCAGGTGCGGCGTCCGTCGCCGAGCTTTCCCGCCAGCATGGGGCCGCCGGAGACGAAAATGGTGGGGATATTCAGCCGTGCCGCCGCCATCAGCAGACCGGGGACGTTTTTATCACAGTTGGGGATCATCACCAGGCCGTCGAACTGGTGGGCCACAGCCATGGCCTCCGTTGAGTCGGCGATCAGGTCCCGGGTCACAAGGGAGTATTTCATCCCCACATGGCCCATGGCGATGCCGTCGCAGACGGCGATGGCGGGGAACATCACCGGCGTGCCACCGGCGGCCCGGACCCCGGCCTTCACCGCCTCGGTGATCTTATCCAGATTCATATGGCCGGGAACGATCTCGTTATAGGAGCTGACCACTCCCACCAGGGGCCGCTCCAGCTCCTCGTCCGTATAGCCCAGAGCATACAGCAGACTCCGGTTCGGCGTCCGCTCCACGCCGGTTTTCACTTGTTCAGAACGCATGATGGTATTTTCTCCTTGCAGTATGTAGGCAGAGCCAGCCAAAGAGGTTCCTTGGCTGGCTTTGGTGAATCAAGATCAGGTGGAGGCGCTGTCCAGGCCCTTGTCGCCCTCGGCGCTGTCCTTCCAGAGCATATTGTCCCGGAGCTGCTGGCCCACGATCTCCATGGGGTGCTTGGCCAGCATGGCCCGCTTGGAGTTAAAGAAGGTGCGGCCGTTCTTGTTCTCCGCGATCCACTTCCCGGCGAAGGTGCCGTCCTGGATATCGGCCAGCACAGCCCGCATGTTGGCCTTCACCTGCTCGTGAGGCAGTACCCGGGGGCCGGAGACATACTCGCCGTACTCGGCGGTATCGGAGATGGAGTAGTTCATGGCCGCCACGCCGCCCTTGTTGATCAGGTCGACGATCAGCTTCATCTCATGGATGCACTCGAAATAGGCGTTCTCGGGAGCGTAGCCGGCCTCGCACAGCACCTCAAAGCCGCACTGCATCAGATCGACCACGCCGCCGCAAAGAACGGTCTGCTCGCCGAACAGGTCGGTCTCGGTCTCATCGTGCATGGTGGTCTCCATGATACCGGCGCGGGCGCCGCCGATGCCGGCGATGTAGGCCAGGGCGATGTCATAGGCCTTGCCGGTGGCGTCCTGCTCCACGGCCACCAGGCAGGGCACGCCCTTGCCGGACACATACTGGCTGCGGACGGTGTGGCCGGGGCCCTTGGGCGCCGCCATGAACACGTCCACATCCGCCGGGGGAACGATCTGCTGATAACGGATGTTGAAGCCATGGGCGAAGGCGATGGCCTTGCCGGCGGTCAGGTTGGGCGCCACGGATTCCTTATAGATATCCGCCGCCCGCTCGTCGTTCACCAGCATCATGATGATGTCCGCCGCCTTGGTGGCGTCGGCCACGGTCATGACGGTGAAGCCGTCCTCACTGGCCTTGTCCCAGCTCTTGCCCTTGCGCAGGCCCACGATCACGTCGCAGCCGGAATCACGCAGGTTCTGGGCGTGGGCATGGCCCTGGGAGCCGTAGCCGATGATGGCAATCTTCTTGCCGTTCAGAACGTTCAGGTCACAATCCTGCTCATAATACATCTTAGCCATGGTATAATATCTCCTTTAAAAAAATTATAGGTAAATTTTTAGAAATCAGTGCCTCTATCCGATTTAAACGCGGCCTCGCAGAGTTTGCGCCCGCAGGCGCAAATAAAGTTAAATCATTTTTTGCCGCGGCGTGTACGTGGCAAAAAATTCTTCTCGGCCTGAGAGTGTGCGAGGTGGCCGCCATCGGCGGACGCCGAGTGCGCGGGTCAGGCCGCTGCCCTCTCAAAAAAGCCCCTTGGGCTTTTTTGATTCATTATAGCACATTTTTGCCGTAGTTGAACTCGCCCTTTTCCTTGGTGTCCTCATCGATGGTATATGCGCCCCGCTCCAGGGCCACCACGCCGGTGCGGACAAGCTCCAGGATACCGTTTTTCTCCACCAGGTTCTGGATGGCGACGGTCTTCTCCTCCTCCCCGATGACAGCCAGAGTCAGGCTGGCAGGGGCCACGTCGATGATGTTTGCCCGGAATACGCTGGCGATCTGGATAATCTCATTGCGGGCCTCGCTAGTCTCCGCCTTCACCTTGATCAGCACCAGCTCCCGCCGGATGGCGTGGCTGGCGGTCAGAAGCTTCACGGAATGCACGGGCAGCAGCTTGCGCAGCTGGTTGCAGAGGAGGACGACGTTCGCCTCCTTCTCTGCCAGCACCTCAATGGTGATGCGGCTGATCTCCGGCACGTCCGTGGTGCCCACAGCCAGGGATTCGATGTTATAGCCCTTGCGGGAGAACAGGCGGGACACCTGGCTCAGAACACCGGAGGAGTTGTCCACCAGCACAGCCAGGGTATATCGTTTCTTATCCATATTCCTTCTCGCCCCCTTAATTCAGCAAAAACTTGGTGATATGATCGCCGCCGTTGACCATGGGACGGACCTTCTCGTCGATGTCGATGGCGCAGTCGATCACATAGCCGTGGCCGCAGGCCAGGGCCTCCCGCAGGGCGTCCTCAAAGTCCTGGGCTGTAGTGACCCGGCGGCCCGAGAGCCCATAGGCCTCCGCCAGCTTCACATAGTCCGGCTCCACGGCGATATCCGTCTCGCAGTAGCGCTTGTCGTAGATCAGGGTCTGCCACTGGCGCACCATGCCCAGGGTCCGGTTGTCATAGATGATGGTGATGATGGGAAGCTGATAATAGGCCACCGTAGCCAGCTCGTTGCAGTTCATGCGGAAGCTGCCGTCTCCGGTGATATGCAGGACGGTCTTGTCCGGATGGCTGACCTTGGCCCCGATGGCAGCCCCCAGGCCGAAGCCCATGGAGCCGAAGCCTCCGGAGGTCAGCAGCTGACCGGGATAGTCAAAGTGGAAATGCTGGATAGCCCACATCTGATGCTGGCCCACGTCCGTAGCCACGATGGTGTCCCAGGGGGCGATGCGGGCCACGGCGTCGGATATCTGCTTGGGGGTCAGGGTGTCTCCCGCCAGGGAGTACTCCGTCTCCGTGGGGAAGGAAAAGACATATTTCTTCCACTCAGAGTGCTCCTTCTGCCCCACTCGCTGGTTCAAAAGCTGCAAAACACGCTTCGCGTCCCCCACAATGTGGTGATCTGTCTGGACGTTCTTGTTGATCTCCGAGCGGTCGATGTCCACCTGGACGATCTTCGCGTTCTGGGCGAAGGTGGCGGGATTCAGAGCCACACGGTCAGAGAAGCGGCAGCCGAAGGCGATCAGCAGGTCGCAGTTGTCCACGGCCATGTTGCTGGCCTGGGAGCCGTGCATCCCGATCATGCCGGTGGTCAGGGGATTTCTGCCGTTGAAGCCGCCGCCGCCCATGACGGTGATGGCCACCGGCGCGTCCATCCGCTGGGCAAATTCCTCAAATTCCTTATGGGCCCGGCCGCGGACGATGCCGCCGCCGCATATGAGCAGGGGCTTTTCCGCCCCGTTTATCAGCTCCACAAGGGTCTCGATATCCGCGCTGTCCGGCTCCGGGGCCTTCAGGTCATGGCTGGCCCGGCTGATGAGGGCAGCCAGACGGCCCTGGGTGTGGTGCAGCTCCCGGGGCAGGTATTCATACTCCGCCTCCTCCGCCGTGGCATTTTTCAGGATATCGATCAGCACCGGGCCGGGACGACCGCTGCGGGCGATGGCGAAGCCCTCCCGCACCACGTCCGCCAGCTGGTCCGCGTGGCTGACTAGATAGTTGCACTTGGTGATAGGCATGGATATGCCGGTGATATCCACCTCCTGGAAGGAGTCCCGGCCGATCAGGTTTTTCCCCACGTTACAGGTGATGAACACCACGGGGGAGGAATCCATATAGGCGGTGGCAATGCCCGTTACCAGGTTTGTGGCGCCGGGACCGGAGGTGGCGAAGCACACGCCCACCTTTCCGGTGGAGCGGGCGTAGCCGTCCGCCGCGTGGCTCGCCCCCTGCTCGTGGGCGGTGCGGATGTGGGTGATTTTGTCCCTGTATTCATACAGGGCGTCATAGACGTTCAGAATGGTGCCGCCGGGGTAGCCGAAGACAGTGTCCACGCCCTGCTCCAGCAGGCAGTCCAACAGGATCTTTGCGCCGGTTTCTTTCATACTCGCTTGTACCCGGCCATAGGCCGGCTCCTTTCATACTGATCTTCGATTCAGATCCTTGCCAGGATCTCCTTGGTCATTTCCGTGCAGTTGAGGGTGTGCTCCGTTCCGGCGGGGGCCAGATCCGCTGTGCGGCAGCCGTCGTTCAGGGCGGTATCCACCGCCTTTTCGATGATGTCCGCCTCCGCGCCCAGGTTGAAGGAATAGCGCAGCATCATAGCGCCGGACAGGATGGTGGCGATGGGGTTGGCCCGGCCCGTGCCGGTGAGACGGGGAGCGGAGCCGTGGATAGGCTCATACATGCCCCGGGAGCCCTCTCCCAGGGAGGCGGAGGGCAGCATGCCGATGGAGCCGGTGATCTGGCTGGCCTCATCGGAGAGGATGTCCCCGAACATATTGGTGGTAACGATAACATCGAACTGGGAGGGGTTGCGGATGAGCTGCTGGGCGGTGTTGTCCACCAGCATATCCGTCACAGTGACGCCCTCATACTGCTCCGCGATGCGGTGCACGGTCTCCCGCCACAGGCGGGAGGACTCCAGGACGTTGGCCTTATCCACGCTGATGACGCTGCCCCGCCGCTTCTGGGCGGCGGCCATGGCCACATGGGCGATGCGCTCGATCTCCATGACGGAATAGGCCTCCGTGTCATAGGCCTCCGGGCCGTTGGGACCCTCCCGGCGGCCCCGCTCGCCGAAGTAGATGCCGCCGGTCAACTCCCGGACCATCAGCAGGTCAAAGCCCTGCTCCACGATGTCCGCCCGCAGGGGGCATTTTCCCGCCAGGGCGGGATAGAGCTTGGCGGGACGCAGATTGGTGAACAGGCCCAGCTTGGAGCGCAGGCCAAGCAGCGCCTTCTCCGGACGGATATCCCCGGGCAGGGTATCCCACTTGGGGCCGCCCACCGCACCCAGCAGCACGCTGTCGCTGGCAAGGCAGCCGTCCACCGTCTCCTGGGGCAGGGGCACACCGGTGGCGTCGATGGCGCAGCCGCCGGCCAGGTATTCCGTGAAGTGGAAGGTATGGCCGGTCCTAGCCCCGGTCTTTTCCAGTACGGCCACGGCGGATTCCACGATCTCCGGCCCGATGCCGTCTCCCTTGATAAGGGCAATGTTAAGCTCCATGTTTTTTACCTCTTTTATCCTTTCTTGTTCTGGCGTGCCTTCAGATAAGGCAGAAGGCCGCCCTTTTCGATGATATTATTGATAAACGCAGGGAAGGCCGCCGCCTGGAAGGTCTGGCCGGTGGTCTTGTCCTCGATGACACCGGTGGAAAAATCCACAGAGACGGTGTCTCCGTTTCCGATGGCCTGGGCTGCCTCCGGGCACTCCAGGATGGGAAAGCCGATGTTGATGGCATTGCGGTAGAAGATGCGGGCAAAGCTGGCCGCGATGACACAGGAGGCCCCGCTGGCCTGGATGGCCATGGGCGCGTGCTCCCGGGAGGAGCCGCAGCCGAAGTTCCAGCCGCCTACCATGATGTCCCCCGGCTTCACCGAGGCGGCGTAGGCAGCGTCGATATCCTCCATGCAGTGCTTGGCAAGCTCCGCCGGGGAGGGGGCGTTCAGATACCGGGCAGGGATGATCACATCCGTGTCCACATTGTCTCCATATTTAAATACATTTCCGGTCACCATGTTCTTTCTCCTCCTCACATATCCAGGGGCGAGGCCAGGCACCCGGCCACGGCGCTGGCAGCGGCCACGGCGGGAGAGGCCAGGATCACCTTGCTCTCCGTATGTCCCATACGGCCCACGAAATTCCGGTTGGTGGTGGCCACGGCCACCTCTCCCTCCGCCATACAGCCCATATGCCCGCCCAGGCACGGCCCGCAGGTAGGGGTGGAAAAGGCGCAGCCGGCCTGAATGAATATCTCCGTCAGCCTCTCTCTGGCGCACTGGAGGCTAATCTCCTGGGTGGCGGGGATGACGATGCAGCGGACGTTTTCCGCCACATGCCGGCCCTTCAGCAGGCTCGCCGCCATGCGCAGATCGGAGATGCGCCCGTTGGTGCAGGAGCCGATGACCACCTGGTCGATGGGCATGCCCTTCACCTCGTCGATGGTCTTTGTATTGCTGGGCAGGTGGGGCAGGGATACGGTGGGCTTCAGGGCGCTCAGGTCGATGACCACCTCCCGGTCATACTCCGCATCCGGGTCGGCCTCGTATGCCGTATAGGGCCTGTCCAGGCGGCCTGTGACGTATTCCACGGTCTTTTCGTCCACGGGGAAGATGCCGTTTTTGGCTCCGGCCTCGATGGCCATATTGGCGATGGTGAACCGATCATCCATGGTCAGGCTGGCCACGCCCTCCCCCTGGAATTCCAGGGATTTATACAGCGCCCCGTCCACTCCGATCAGGCCGATCAGGTGCAGAATCACGTCCTTGCCGCTCACATAGGGGGGCAGGGAGCCGGTCAGCGTCACCTTAATGGCGGCGGGGACCTTGAACCAGTTCTCACCCATAGCCATGCCGGCGGCCATATCCGTGGAGCCGACGCCGGTGGAGAAGGCCCCCAGGGCTCCATAGGTGCAGGTGTGGCTGTCCGCGCCGATGACGCAGTCGCCGGGCCCCACCAGGCCCTTTTCCGGCAGGAGGGCGTGCTCTATCCCCACCTGGCCCACGTCATAGAAATGGGTGATGCCGAAGCGGTGGGCAAACTCCCGGGCCTGCTTGCAGAGCTGGGCGGATTTGATATCCTTGCAGGGGGTATAGTGATCCAGGACGATGGCGATCTTATCCTTATCGAATATGCTCTCCAGCCCCGCCTCATCGAACGCGGTGACGGCCACCGGGGTAGTCACATCGTTTCCAAGGACCAGGTCCAGCTTCGCCTCGATCAGGTCCCCGGCCTTCACGCTGTCGAGCCCCGCATGGGCCGCCAGCACCTTTTGGGTCATGGTCATTCCCACGGCTCAGCCCTCCTTCTTTTCCGTGGCGGCGCAGAGCTTGTTCACGGCGTTGATATAGGCGGTGATACTGGCCTGGATGATATCCGTGGAAAGGCCCTTGCCTGTATAGGTCCGGCCGCCGCTCATCAGCTTCACGGTAACGTCGCCCAGAGTGTCCTTGCCCTGGGACACGGAATGGATGTTATAAATATCGAAGGTATGCTCCGCAGGCTGGACGATCTTGTCCACCGCCTTGAAGGCCGCGTCGATAGGTCCGTCGCCCAGGCACACATCCTCCTGCTTCACCCCGTCCTTCTCCAGGCTGACGGTGCAGGTGGCGGTGGTGAAGTTGCTGGTGTGGACGGAGAACCAGTCCAGCTTGTAGCCATTCTCGTCCTCGTTTTCCGCAGTGACGGCCCGGTGCTCTGCCAGAGCCTCCAGATCCGCATCCGTGACGGTCTTTTTCTTGTCGCAGAGGATCTTGAACTCCTCAAAGCAGGCGGCCAGCTCCTCCTTGGACAGGGTATAGCCCAGCGCCCGGAGACGCTCGTCCACCGCATGCTTGCCGGAGTGCTTTCCAAGGACAATGCTGTTGGTCTGCACACCGATAGACTCCGGGGTCATGATCTCATAGGTCTGCTTGTTCGCCAGGACCCCGTGCTGATGGATGCCCGCCTCATGGGCGAAGGCATTCCGGCCCACGATGGGCTTGTTCAGAGGTGCGCTCTGGCCGATGATGCTGTATACCGTCCGGCTGGCCCGGGCGATCTGGGTGGTGTCGATGCCCGTCTCATAGGGGTAGACCGTGGGCCGGGTGCGCATGGCCATGACGACCTCCTCCAGGGCGGTATTGCCGCTGCGCTCGCCCAGGCCGTTGATAGTGCACTCGATCTGCCGTGCGCCCCCCTGGACGCCGGCCAGGGAGTTGGCCGTGGCAAGGCCCAGGTCGTTGTGGCAGTGGACGGAGAAGATGGCCTTGTCGCTGTCCGGCACCTTCTCCCGAAGATACTGGATGAGAGCGGTCATCTCCGCCGGAGAGGTATAGCCCACCGTGTCCGGAATGTTCACCGTGGTGGCGCCGGCCCGGATGACCGCGTCAATCACCTTCACCAGGAAATCCCAGTCGCTTCTGGTGGCGTCCTCGGCGGAAAACTCGATGTTGGAGCAGTATTTCTTCGCATGGGCGGTCATGGCGGCGGCGGATTCCAGCACCTCCTGCTCCGTCATTTTCAGCTTGTATTCCATGTGCAGGGGCGACGTGGCGAGGAACAGGTGGATGCGGGGGTCGGCGGCGTGCTTCACCGCGTCCCAGGCGGTGTCGATGTCCAGGACGCTGGCCCGGGCCAGGGACGCCACGGTGCAGTCCTTCACGGTGGAGGCGATGGTGCTGACGCTCTCAAAGTCTCCCGGGGAGGAGATGGCGAATCCCGCCTCGATCACGTCCACATGGAGCTTTTCCAGGCACTTGGCCACCTCGATCTTCTCTTTCAGGTTCATGGAGCAGCCGGGGGACTGCTCTCCATCCCGGAGGGTGGTGTCGAAAATCACGATCTTATCCATGGGTCTTGTTTGCCTTCCTTTCTGATAAAAAGAAATTTTTCCGCACTTTAATTCGCAAAAACAAAAGCCGTATGGTCTGAAAAGTCAGTCCATACGGCGTTAGCTGCGGTTTTTTGCTGGGCGTCCAGCGGTTTCAGCATCCGGCTTTTACAGCATGACTTTTCGCGCTATTATTGAAGACCCACAGTCGTACAATAATAACGCCAATAATAACGCCAATAAGCAGGATGCTGTTGAGGACGGAAACGGTGCTCATAACAATGAAACCTCTGTCAACTCATGATGTAACACTTTTGTTACTATAACACAGCACACCGGCTCTGTCAAACATTTTTGGGAAAAATTTTTGCAAACACCGGGAAATATCTCCCTCCGGTCCGGGACGCGCGGTCTGTATATCGGCTTTTTGCCGTCTTGCACACAATGGAGCTTGTGTGGTACAATGGCCATGGAATATGTGATTTTTGGAACGGGGCGCATGATGCCTGCCGATCAGAAAGGGGAAATTTTTATGAAAAGGATCATATCGCTGCTGCTGGCCGCCTTTTTGTGCATGGGCGTGACCGCTCTGGCAGACGGCTCGCCGGAGGCAGCCGCCCCGGAGGCGATGGAGCAGACCGAGGCCCAGGCCTCTGCGGAAGCCCCCTCTGCGCTGGAGGATATCGCCTCGATCGGGGAGGCTGCCGCCTACCAGGAGGAGGAAGAATCCGACGCCCAGGCAGAGGAGGAGACCCCCGGCTGCTATGGAACCGTCACCGTCTCCGGGACCTATGACCAGACGCAGGCCCGCGCCATGCTGGAGCTGATAAACCAGTTTCGCACCGGCGAGGAGGCCTGGATCTGGGACGAGGAGGACAGCGAGCAGACCTATCTGACGGAGCTGGAGGCGCTCAGCTATGACTATGCCCTGGAGCAGATCGCCATGACCCGGGCCGCGGAGCTGGCGCTGTCCTTCTCCCACACCCGCCCGGACGGCTCCCCGTGGTATACCCTGACCTGTGAGGACACCCAGAGCTTCGGGGAAAACATCGCCTATGGCTATGGCACAGCGGAGGAGGCATTCGCCGCCTGGCAGGAGACAGACGAGAACTATGAGGGCCAGGGCCACCGGCGGAATATGCTGAGCGGGGACTACACCGCCGTAGGCATCGCCTGCTTCTGCGTCGATGACGTCTATTACTGGGTGCAGGTGTTTGGCTATGCCTCCGAGACCCAGGAGGACGAGCTCCAGGAGACAGAGCCCCTGGATGGGGAGGCGCAGGTGGAGGTCAGCGTGCTGTATGACAGCCACGACTATATAGCAACAGAGGTCATAGACCCGACCTGCTCGGAGGATGGCTATACGACCTATACCTGCTCCCGGTGTGGTGATTCTTACACTGGCGACACCGTCGCGGCGCTGGGACATGATTACACGGCCACTGTCACGGACCCCACCTGCACAGCAGACGGTTATACCACCTACACCTGCTCACGCTGCGGAGACTCCTACACCGGCGACACCGTCGCGGCGCTGGGACATGATTACACGGCCACTGTCACGGACCCCACCTGCACAGCAGACGGTTTTACCACCTACACCTGCTCCCGCTGTGGCGACTCCTACACCGGAGACACCGTTGCCGCGCTGGGACACGATTACACAGCCACCTCCGTCACCGAACCCACCTGTACAACAGAGGGCTACACGACCTACACCTGCTCACGCTGCGGGGATTCCTACACCGGCGACACCGTCGCGGCGCTGGGGCATGATTATGTGGCAACCTCTGTTACAGACCCGACCTGTACGGCAGAGGGTTATACCACTTACACCTGCTCACGCTGCGGTGACTCCTACACCGGCGACACCGTCGCGGCGCTGGGGCATGATTATGTGGCAGTCTCTGTCACCGAACCCACCTGCACAGCAGAGGGCTATACCACCTACACCTGCTCCCGCTGTGGAGACTCCTACACCGGCGACACCGTCGCGGCGCTGGGACATGATTATGTGGCAACCTCTGTTACAGACCCGACCTGTACGGCAGAGGGTTATACCACTTACACCTGCTCACGCTGCGGTGACTCCTACACCGGCGACACCGTCGCGGCGCTGGGGCATGATTATGTGGCAGTCTCTGTCACCGAACCCACCTGCACAGCAGAGGGCTATACCACCTACACCTGCTCCCGCTGTGGAGACTCCTACACCGGCGACACCGTCGCGGCGCTGGGACATGATTATGTGGCAACCTCTGTTACAGACCCGACCTGTACGGCAGAGGGTTATACCACTTACACCTGCTCACGCTGCGGTGACTCCTACACCGGCGACACCGTCGCGGCGCTGGGGCATGATTATGTGGCAGTCTCTGTCACCGAACCCACCTGCACAGCAGAGGGCTATACCACCTACACCTGCTCCCGCTGTGGAGACTCCTACACCGGCGACACCGTCGCGGCGCTGGGACATGATTATGTGGCAA
>JAJQBY010000043.1 GCA_021203045.1 Oscillospiraceae bacterium
CTGTTCCATGCCGGCCGACTTCGTGATTGTAATATGGACTCAGCCGTTCATACAGTCATTCGTAATCCATGACCCTCTCCACCTTCCGCAGCAGGTGGTCCTGCGGTACCAGTGCATCTATATCTATCATCACGACTTTCCGCCGTGCATCCTTTTGCCAGTTCTCCATGTTTTTACACCCCCATCCTTCTATTTTACCACTTCTTGCACCAACGGGGTATGCTTTCTTTGACAGACTGCCACGGGCTGTGCCCGTGGTTCGAAAAGGTCTATGGCAGTGAGTAGAAGGAGATAAACCTCCGAGGTAAAATGGGAGCAGGTTTGCCGACCACGCCCCAAGTTACGAAGGCGGTATATCATGAAAAAAGAAGAAATAGACAGCCTGGCACATACGCGATGGAACTGCAAGTATCATAATAGTGTTTGCCCCAAAATATCGCAGACAAATAATATATGGACAGATAAAGGCTGATGTAGGAAGCATTATAAGGAAACTGTGCGAGTGCAAGGGGGTGGAAATAATAGAAGCGGAAGCGTGTCCAGATCATATCCATCTGCTTGTAAGTGTCCTGCCGAAGTATAGTGTATCACAATTTATGGGATATCACAAAGGGAAAAGTTCCCTGATGATTTTTGACAGACACGCCAATCTGAAATACAAGTACGGTAATCGACAGTTTTGGTGTAAAGGCTACTATGTGGATACAGTGGCAGGAACAAGAAAGCGATTGCACAGTATATCAGGAACCAACTGGCAGAAGATAGAATAAGCGATCAGATGACGATAAAGGAATACTATGACCCGTTTACGGGTGAGCCAGACTTGCTTCCGGGTGGTGCTGACGATATTCATTCCGGGATTTTACCAATATTTTACCCCTGCCCAGTAGCGGATTTTACGTCTGCTCTGGCAGAATAGGGAGTGTCCCTTGGGGACAAAATCTTTTTGGAGGAATATCATGAAAAGAGCTATATCACTTCTACTGGCGTTCGTGCTGCTGATGGGCCTGATGGCCGGCTGCACCTCTGCCAGCGCAGAAAACACTGTGGAGACCGCTGAGGCGGCTGGCGCTGCTGTGGAGACTACCGCGCTGGTGGCGGAAAGCCTCTCCGCTGAGAGCACAGAGCCTGCTGCCGAGGCGGAGACAGAGACCGGGACCACCGTTCCCAAGTATGTGTTCCTGTTCATCGGCGACGGCATGAGCTATCCGCAGATCCAGGCTACCGCCGACTACCTGGGCGCGCTGGATGATGAGGATTACTTCCAGGCCGAGCCCAGTCTGGACGACAACGAGGGCGCTACTCTGGACGGCCCGTCCTACCTGAACTTCATGAATTTCGAAGCCGTCGGCTCCGCTGTGACCTATGATTCCAACAGCTTCTGCCCGGATTCCGCTTCCACGGCCACGTCCATCTCCACCGGCAACAAGACCTACTCCGGCACCATCAACATGGATGAGACCGGCACCGTCTCCTATACCACCATTGCCGAGAAGCTCCGGGATATGGGCTATGACATCGGCATCGTCACCTCCGTGAACCTGAACCATGCCACTCCTGCCGCCTTCTATGCGCACCAGGCCAGCCGCTCCAGCTATTATGAAATCGGCCTGGAGCTGATCGCCTCCGACTTTGAGTATTTCGCCGGCGGCGGCCTGCTGAAGCCCACCGGTTCCGACGGGGAGCAGGACAGCCTTTACGACCTGGCGGCCGAGGCCGGATACACCGTAGTCATGACCCAGGAGGAGGCCGAGGCCATCACCTCCGACGATGAGAAGGTCATCATCATCGACGAGAACCTGGCCGATTCCGACGCCATGGCCTATGAGATCGACCGGACCGACGATATGTGGTCTCTGGCCGATATGGTGAAGAAGGGCATTGAGGTCTTGGACGAGGAGAACGGCTTCTTTATGATGTGTGAGGGTGGCAAGATCGACTGGGCCTGCCACGCCAATGATGCCGCTTCCACCATCAACGATACCATCGCCTTCGCCGAGGCCGTGCAGGTGGCCATCGACTTCGCTGCCGAGCATCCCGATGAGACCCTGATCATCGTCACCGGCGACCACGAGACCGGCGGCCTGACCATCGGCTTTGCCGGTACGGACTATGATACCTATATCACCCTGCTGGAGAGCCAGACCATCTCCTTCGCCAAGTACGACAGCGACTATGTCTCCGCCTACAAGGAAAATCAGACCTCCTTCGAGGACGTGCTGGCTGACATCGAGACCCTGTTCGGCCTGAAGACTGAGGGAGACGAGGATGACAAGCTTGTACTGACCGACTATGAGCTGAGCCAGCTGGAGACCGCTTATGAAAAGAGCATCAACGGCACGGCGGCCAGCGAGTATGAGCAGGAGGAATATGTCCTCTACGGCACCTATGAGCCGCTCACCGTTACCATCACCCATATCATCAACAACAAGTCCGGTATCAGCTTCACCTCTTACAGCCACACCGGCCTCCCCGTGGCCGTGTTCGCTGACGGCGTGGGCGCCGACCTGTTCGACGGATACTACGACAACACCGAGATCTATTACAAGCTCGCCGGCCTGCTGGGCATCGAGTGATAATACGAACTGGGCGGGTCTTTTGCCCGTGCGCCTGGCAACGCCAGAATCAGCGGGCAAAAGCCCTCGCCCCGCGTCATCTGAGCGCATTTTTTAAAGGAGTACTTAAATGAAAAAAATTCTTTCCCTTCTTCTGGGACTTTCCCTGGTGCTGGGGTGCAGCGCCGGAGCCTTCGCAAGCTCCGAGGAGTCGGCGGAAGCCGTTTCCCTCAGCGACTGGGCGGATGATCTCTATGAGCCGGATACCACCGTGGCCCTGCCCGCCACCATCGTCTGGCCCGCCGATGAGACGGCGGAGACCGTCGCCACCGCGGACGTGCGGCCCAACACCATGATCGTGTCCATCGACGCAGAGCTGACCGTCTCCACCTTGGAGGGGGAGACCATCTCTGACGACCTGGCTGCCTATCTGACTGCCACCAAGAACACTGCCCTGACCGCCTTTTATCTGTCTGACCGGGAGACCGCCTATGCCTTCTCCACCTTCTGCACGGAAAATGAGGTGAACGATGTTATTGTTATCGCCAGCGCGGAGAACGCCTATCTGGTGGAGACCGTCTGCACCGCGAACACCGGCGTTATCGGGGCCATCGACTTTACGGATGCGGGTCTGGACACCAGCACCGAATCCCTTTACAGCGTCGTGGCCACCACCAACGACGCTCACTGCAAGATCGCCATTATCCCGGAGGACATTGCGGACTATGATTCTATCGACTATCTCCACGGCATGGTGATTTCCGTCTGGGTGGAGACAGAGGCCACCGACGAGGCCATTTACACCACCCTGACCAATGGGGCCAACGGCATTGTCTGCTCGGATTATCAGGCTGTGAACGATGCCCTGGAATCCTTCGACGATGTGACCACCCTTCTGCGTCACACCCTGATCTCCGGCCACCGGGGCCTGCCCAGCGAGTATGTGGAAAACACCATCCGCGGCACCCAGGCCGCCATTGACGCCGGCGCGGACGTAGTGGAGTGCGATATCCAGCTCAGCGCCGACGGAGAGATATTCATCCTTCATGACGATGACGCTGCCCGTCTGTTCGACCGGGAGGACATCACCGACATCGAGGCCCTGACCATGGACGAGATTCGCGCCCTGGCCTTCGACATGACCGACGACACGGCGGAGAATGCCCCCAACTCTGTCCTCAACTCCAACAACACCAACCGCACCACTGCGAACCGTGAGGATACCGTCCTGGATTATGACCCGGACGAGGATTACATCCCCACCCTGCGGGAGTATCTGGAGGCCCTGGCCGACCAGGACGTGATCTTCTTAATCGAGATCAAAACCGAGAACCCTGCCATCGTGGAGCCCTTCAAGGCTCTGTGCGAGGGAATGGGCGTTATGGACAAGGTGGTAGTCATCACCTTCCAGGACGGCTGGTGCAACAACGGCTATGAGTACTACTCCATCGACAGCGACGTGCTGGCCGAGATGCAGCGCGTCTGGCCGGAATGCTCCCTGGGCTATCTGGGCTATGACGGCTATTCCAACGCCGACCTGACCGCCATCATAGAGGAAAATGACGGTTCCGTGGGCGAGGCCGTGGGCACCCTGCTGACCCAGCTGAACGTCTACAACAGCACCTATCACAACTCTCACAACGCCATGAGCTATGAAGTCATCAGCGCCGCCCGCCATCGCGGCCTGCTGGCAAATCCCTGGACCTATAACACTGAGACTGCCTTTGCCACCGGGTATCTGACCGGCATCTACTCCCTGACCACCAACTTCTCCACCTGGGCCACCGACCTGCCTGTGCAGATTCAGGTGGAGGATGCCACCGTCAGCGCGGAGGGCGGAGAGATCAGCTTCACCGTCATCGCCCAGAACGGGGAGGTCATCGAGGCCCCGGAGGGCATCTCCCTTGTGACCATCAGCGGCCCGGAGGTATCCTATGACGCCGAGACCGGCACTGTTACCGCCAGCGAGGCGGGAGAGGCCCTGGTCATGGTCCGCATGGACTGCGACCTGGATGTGAACGGCTATGACCTGGAGGCCGAGGGTATCGACACCGCCTATGCTATCTATTCCAATCCCTTCACCATCACTGTTACCGAGTAATCGGTGCATGTCCCCCCTAAAAAACTCCCCCGTCCAAGGGCGGGGGAGCCTTCTATATATCGGGCAGGAGGCCCAGCGTTATGAAAAAACTGATTTCCCGGATAAACGTTCGTTACAGCCTGCCGGTGTGGGTGTGTCTTGCACTCATTCTTGTGCTGCTTTTTATTCCCACGGGGTATGAGGATCAGCTCCAATACACGGAAGCGGACCGCTGCCGCGCCCGGGTGTTGGATACGGACGAATCCGCCGTGATCGATACGGGCCTTGTCCGCTCCGGGGAGCAGCTCTGTACCCTGGAGCTGCTGGGCGGCAAATTCAAGGGGCAGATCGTCACCGGGGTGAATATGCTCAACGGCTCCCTTGAGCAGGATAAGCTCTTTTCCGCCGGAGACACGGCCATGGTGGTGGTCAGCTATTCCGGGGACACGGTGACCAACGTCACCATGTCCGACCATTACCGCCTGAGCTGGGAGCTGCTGCTGGCTATCATATTTGCCGGTCTTCTTATCGTCTTCGCGGGCCGGACGGGGGTGCGGGCCATCCTCTCCTTCGTGCTGACCATCCTGGCCCTGTGGAAGCTGCTGGTTCCCCTGTATCTCAAGGGCTATAACCCCATCTGGGCGGGGCTTGCCTGGTGTTTGCTGCTGACCGTGCTGATCATCGCCCTGGATTACGGCTTCGACCGCCGGTGCGCCGCCGCCGTGTGCGGCGCGTTTCTGGGCATCGCCGTCACCTGCCTGCTGGGCGTGCTGTTCACAGACCTGTTCAAAATACACGGGGCGGTCATGGCCTATTCGGAAAGCCTGCTGTATTCGGGATATCAGGACCTGAGCCTGACCCAGATATTCATGGCGTCCATCTTCATCGGGGCCTCCGGCGCGGTGATGGACCTGAGCGTGGACATCACCTCTGCCGTCTACGAGGTGGCGGAAAAGCGCCCCGATCTGTCCTGGCGGGAAGCCGCCCGTTCCGGTATGAACGTGGGCCGGGCCGCCATGGGCACCATGACCACCACCCTGCTGCTGGCCTATTCCGGGGGCTATGTGGCATTGCTCATGGTGTTTATGGCCCAGGGTACGCCTCTTTATAACATCTTCAACTATAAATATGTGGCCGCGGAGCTTATCCACACCGTGGTCGGGTCCTTCGGCCTGGTCACCGTGGCCCCCTTCACGGCCCTGACCGCCGCCCTTCTGCTGACCCGGAAGAACAGGCAAGTGCCGGAGGAGGGTGAATAATTCCATATCCGGCAAAAAGACACGCTGCGGAAATGCACCACAGCGTGTCTTTTGTTATAGAGCCTTGGGGCCCGGGTTGTGCTTATGCTTCCGTGTATTCCAGGATCACGGTCACGGTGCCGATGGTATAGGTCGCCGTGTAGACCCCGTCCTCATAGGACAGCTCAGCGTAGGAGGCGTTCTCAAGCTCCGCCTCGCCATCGCCAAGAACGGTCATGCCCGTGGCGATCCATTCCTCTGTGTCGTTGTCATAGACATAGATGGTGCCGGTGTTCTCCACGGTGTAGGACTCGGACTTGTAGCTGTAGAACTGCTGGGTATAGGTGTCGTTCTGGTTCTGCCGCAGGGTCACGGTGGAATCCGCATCGGCCTTGACGTACAGGGTGGTCCCGTCGGTCTCGACCGTCTCGGTCTCGCCGGTGGAAACAGTGGTCATGGCGGTGGTCTCATAGGTGTGCGCGCCGCCCACGAACACATCCTCTGCGGGCAGGTCGGTGTTTTCCAGCACCACCATCAGGGAGGAAGCGGTCAGCCACTCGTCCCCGGTCACCTGGAAGATATAGCCGCCGGCGTATTCCTCCATGTCGAAGGTGGAGTCTACCAGGGTCACATAGGCCTTCTGCTCCCGGGCCACGGTGGCGATGGTGTTGCTGCCGGAGGCAAAGTGGATATCCGAGTTTACTACGGTGCCGGTGGCCACGTCGTCCAGCATGGAAGTGTTGTTGGAGAAGCCGAACATGCTGGTGGCATTATAGACCAAGCAGTTCTGATAATAGGCCTGGGAGATGCCTGTGTT
Source organism: Oscillospiraceae bacterium (assembly GCA_021203045.1). Lineage (GTDB taxonomy): Bacteria > Bacillota > Clostridia > Oscillospirales > Oscillospiraceae > CAJOIG01. The sequence continues at coordinate 6,691 of JAJQBY010000043.1, forward strand.
AGCCCCGCTGAGACCGGGCAGGAAGGAGTCCACGCAAAGCAGAGTGCTGGTTTCATCCAGATACATATTGATGCTGGACTTGTCATACACGGTGGAGTCCACGATCACATAGCCGCCGAAGAAATCGGTGGAGAAGATGCGCCCGCTGTTGCCGGTCATGTAGCTGTCGTGATAGATGATAGCGCCGCTGTAGCAGGTGTTGGAGGGGTGCTGGCTGTAGGAGAAGATCTGGGCGTTGTCATAGAATACCACGGCGCCCATGCCGGAGAATACCGCACCGGCCATGTTCACGGTGTTGCTGTAGCTGCCCGCGCCGATGACGTTCAGACCGCCGGTGGTGTTCAGAATCTTTACCACGGTCCCTTCTCCAAGGGCTACGATGCCGCCGCCTACGCCGAATTTATACTCGGAGTCGGAGCGCACGTTGCCGGCGGGGACCACCAGGCTGTCGATCAGGGTAACGGTCACGCCCCCGTCGATGAACAGGGCGGTGTCCGCAGGCTCGCCGGCATAAGCGTCGTCGCTGTCGCCGGTGGTGGGCTCGCTGTACCAGATGCCGTTTTCGATGGTGATGGCGGCGGTCTCCTCCGTGACGGTCCCGGCCTCGTCCTGCGCGTCTGCGTCATAGACGGCGGTCCCGTCCTCCAGGGTGATGGTGGACCAGTTTTCATCGTCCCAGAAGAAGCCCACCAGGTCGTCCTTGGGGGAACCGGAGATGGAGTCGTTATCAAACTCGCTGCGATAGGTCTGCAAGCCGTCCAGTTGGGCGAGAATGGCGATGGCCTCGCCCTTGGTCAGCTCGTCCAGGTTATCGGCGGTGATGCCGTATTTCTCCAGCTCGGCCACCTTTTCATCAGCGGTGGTATAGAGCACTGCGGCCAGGTTCGGCTCGGTGATCAGGCTGGTGTCGATGTTCTCGCCCTCGCCGAAGAACACGTCCGCATAGGAGGCGATGGCGGTCCGGGCGTTTTCAATGTCCTCCTCAGTGATGGCGGCGTCCTCGATCAGCTGGGCCTGAAGGGCCAGACCATCCTCGCTGAGAGAGGCATAGCCGCTGACCAGGGCGTTATAGATCATGACCAGCAGATCCTGGCCGGTGACGGCGGCGTAGCCGTCCAGCAGGGTGGCCTCCCGGTCGATGCCGTCGGTGATGATGGCAAGACCGCCGGCGGTATAGGAGCCGTCTCCGATGCTGCCGAAGAAGGAGGTGCCGTCATAAATAAAGGCGTGCAGGTTCGTGGTGTTGGCGGAGAAGAACTTATATTCCGTCGTGCCGCCGCCCACAGGGTTGGCGTCCCCGGTGAAGCCCAGAACGCCGTTGGCCGCCTCGATGGTGAAGTATTTATAGATGAAGTGGATGGCCTCCAGGCGGAGATAGTCCTCTTCATAGCCGAAGGTGAACCAGTCGTCCCCGCCGTTGGTCACGGCGCTGCCCAGATACCAGGTGACCAGCTCCTTTTCCTCCTCGCTCAGATCTGCGGTGTCCTCAAAGTCGTCCGCGTCAAACAGACCCTGAGAGCCGCCGTACTGCTGGGCGGTGTTCTGAAGAAGGGCGTATTCGGTCAGATCCAGGGAGTACTCGTCCAGCCCGTCCAGGGTCAGGGTCTGGCTGGTCTCATACTGGCTGTTTTCATAGGTGATCACATAGACCGTGGTGGCCTGGGTGACGGTGCCGTCCGCCAGAACGAAGGCGACGCTGTAGGCCGCGTTGTCCTCCTGGGCGCCGACGCCGGTCAGGGCCAGGGTCAGATCGGTCCCCTCTCCGGCCTCCACCGCGCCGGTGACGGCGGTCTCAGAGCCGTCGTAGGCCTCTACCGCGACGGCCTGGATATCAGCCGGGTCATAGGCCTCGATGCCCACATAGTCGTCGGTGTCGTAATAGCTGTCCGTAGGGGCGATGGAGCTGTCGTAGACATAATAGCCCTTGACGGTGAATACCGCCTCGTCGGCGTCTGCCTCCAAGGTGTATACATGGCTTTCCAGGATGGGCTGGTCGCCGATATACATCTCGATCGAGGCGGCCGTGGCGGTGGATGTCTCACCGCTGGCCGATGAGGTCTCATCGCTGGCGTCGGCTTCCGCCTCGCCGCTGGCCTCAGCAGTCGTTTCGGCCTCGCCGCTGGCCTCGTCCGAGGCGAAGGCGCCGATGGCCGTCATGCTCATGCACATGGCGAATACCAGCATGAGCGCGAGGAGCGATTTCCATTTCTTCATTGACGTTGTTCCTTTCTCTATTAAAATACTGGGTGATTAAATTCTAACAGCCTGTTTAGGAAATGTCAACGTATTTTAATAGTTATTTCCATTTTTTTACGGATGTCCTGTGTTACGGATGTCCTGTGTTGCAAAGCGGCGGGAAGTGGCGTATAATAACTTATTAATAAAAATTTTTTGAGGAAATGACAGAGCATGAAAAACAAGGTATGGAACCTTCCTGCGCCAGTTACCATACCGGAGGGACTGACGGGATATGCGCCGCTGCTGGCGGCGGTACTGGCTGCAAGGGGGTTCAAAACGGCGGAGGAGGCCGCCTTCCTGCTGGATGACGGGCCGTGGGAGCTCGGAGACCCCATGCAGATACCCGACATGGACCGGGCTGTCTGCCGCATCCGGCTGGCCCGGGAGCGGGGAGAGACGGTGGCCGTATACGGGGACTACGATGTGGACGGTATCACAGCCTCCTGTCTGATGGCGGAATATCTGCAGGGTCTGGGGCTGAAAACAGAGGTATATATCCCTGACCGCCTGGGAGAGGGATATGGGGTGAACGACGAGGCCGTTCGCCAGCTTTGCAGCCGGGGCGTCTCCCTGATCGTCACCGTAGACTGCGGCATCACCGCCGTGGGGCAGACCGCTCTGGCGGCCTCTCTGGGCATGGATATTATCATTACGGACCATCACGAGTGTCAGGCTCGTCTGCCGGAGGCCGCCGCCGTGGTGGACCCCAAGCGGCCGGACTGTGATTATCCCGACCGGGAGCTGGCCGGCGTTGGAGTAGCCTTCAAGCTGGCGTGTGCCCTGGAGGGGGACGGGATGGCGGTCCTTTCCCGCTGCGCCGATCTGGTGGCTCTGGGCACCATCGCGGATGTTATGCCCCTGGTGGGAGAAAACCGCCGCATGGTGCGGGCGGGACTGGAAAAGCTGCGCACGGCCCCCAGTCCGGGACTGGATGCGCTGATGGCCCTCTCCGGCATTGAAAAGAGCCGGATCACCGCCACCTCTGTGGGCTTCACGCTGGCCCCCCGGATTAACGCCGCCGGCCGGCTTGGCCATACCACCCTGGCCCTGCGGCTGCTTCTGGAGAAAAACTCCCGTCAGGCCCTGAGCCTGGCGGAGGAGCTTTGCAGCATGAACCACCAGCGACAGCAGATGGAGGCGGATATCTGGGAGCAGACCTCCCGCATGATGGCGGGCAAGTCTCCCACCGGTCCCATCGTCCTGGCGGGGGAGGGCTGGCATCCGGGCATTATCGGCATCGCCGCCGCCCGGCTTTCAGAGGCCTATTCCGTTCCCACTGTGATGATATCCCTGGACGGGGAGCAGGGCAAGGGCTCCTGCCGCAGTGTGGGCGGCTTCAATCTCTTTGATGCGCTGGCTTACTGCGACTCGCTGCTGGAGACCTTCGGCGGGCACGCCCTGGCCGCAGGGCTCAATATCCGCCGGGCCAATATCGACGCCTTCCGCAAGGCGCTGCAGGAATATTATGTAAATCATCCGCCTCAGGAGGACGAGGGTCTGGCGCTGGATCTGGAGGTCACGGACCCGGCCCTTCTGACCCTGGAGAGCGTGGATGCGCTCCAGGCCCTGGAGCCCTTCGGAAACGGCAATCCCCGGCCAAACCTGTGCATGCTGGACTGCTGCCTTGCCTCCGCCGTGCCCATCGGCGGGGGGAAGCACATCCGGCTCCGGCTGGAAAAATTCGGCCAGTCCTATGATTGCGTGTGGTTTTCCCACCGCATAGAGCGGCTGGGTGTCAGACGGGGCGATCGGGTGGACGCGGCGTTTTATCCCCAGATCAGCGAGTTCCGGGGCCGTCGGACGGTGCAGCTGGTGCTGCTGGATCTGCGGCGGACGGACAGGCAGGCGCTCTGCCGCCGGGCCCTGGAGGGGCAGACGGGAGCGGGGCAGTGCCTGACCCGGTCGGAGCTTGGGCGGCTGTGGCGCTCTCTGGCACGGCGCAGCCCGGTGCATCTGGGCGTAGGCCGCCTGGAGGGGATAGAGCCGGGGCTGGACCCGGTGCAGATCGCGCTGGGCCTGCGGGTGCTGTCAGAGCTCGGTCTGGCCGCCGTCCGGACGGACGGGCAGAGCGTGGATATCACCCTGATCGTACGGGAGGGCAAGGCGGATCTGATGCAGTCCGTCACCTGGCGGCGGTATCACCGATAAGACGCCGGACGTGCCGTGAAAAGGCGGCTTGCTTGCGATTTGAGCTGTACATATAATTAATAAACCGTGCTGAAACTGTGATAGGGAGAGAGGATACCATGGAGATGGAGGCATTCGTACCGGAACAGGCATTAGAGGATTTCCAGAAGACCGTATTGGAGAACAACCCCCATGCGAATATGGAGCGCATACGGCAGGCCTTTGATTTTGCTGTGGCCGCCCATGAGGGCCAGAAGCGGAAGGACGGCTCCCCTTACGTGACCCATACCATCGCCGCCGCCGCCATCGCTGCGGAGATGGGGCTGGATGATGAGTCCATCATCGCCGCCCTGCTCCATGATGTGCTGGAGGACACGGATACGTCCTACGAAACCGTGTCCGAAAAATTCGGCAAGGACGTGGCGGATATCGTGGACGGGGTCACCAAGCTGACCCGTGTCCAGTACAGCAGCCTGGAGGAGCGGCAGATGGAGAATCTGCGGAAAATGCTCCTGGCCATGGCAAAGGATATCCGGGTCATCCTGATCAAGCTGGCCGACCGGCTCCACAATATGCGCACCATGCAGTACCAGACCCCGGAAAAGCAGCTGTCGAAATCCAGGGAGACCATGGAGATATACGCCCCCATCGCCCACCGCCTGGGCGTGGAGAAGGTGAAGGACGAGCTGGAGGACCTGGCCCTGCTGTATCTTGACCCGGTGGGCTATCGGGAGATCACCAACACCCTGGAAAAACGCCGCCTGATCATGGAGCAGTTTTTGCAGGAGATGGAAAAGACCATCGAGGACCGGATGGCCAAGGAGGGCATCAAGTGCAAGGTCTATGGCCGCCTGAAGCATTTATACAGCATCTATCGCAAGATGTATGCCCAGCACCTTGGGGTGGAGGAGATATTCGACCTGTGCGCCTTCCGGGTGATCGTGGACGGGCTGGCGGACTGCTATAACGTTCTGGGTATCATCCATGAGATGTTCCGCCCCGTTCCGGGCCGGTTCAAGGACTATATCTCCACCCCCAAGCCCAACAACTATCAGAGCCTCCATACCACGGTCATCGGCACGGAGGGCATCCCCTTTGAGGTGCAGATCCGCACTTGGGAGATGCACATGACCGCCGAGTACGGCGTGGCCGCTCACTGGAAATATAAATCCGGCCCCTCCGGCCACAAGGAGGGGGATGAGGAGAAATTCGCCTGGATACGCCGCCTGCTGGAGAGCCAGCAGGACTCCGACGCCCAGGATTTCTATCACGACCTGAAGGTGGATATGTTCGACGACGAGGTGTTCGTTTTTACCCCTAACGGGGATGTAAAGAGCCTGCCCGCCGGGGCCACCCCCATCGACTTCGCCTATTCCATCCACTCTGCCGTGGGCAACCGGATGGTAGGGGCCAAGGTGAACGGCCGTATCGTGCCCATCTCCTATCCCCTGCAAAACGGGGATATCGTGAGCATCACCACCTCCAACAGCTCCGCCGGCCCCAGCCGGGACTGGCTGAATATCGCCAAATCCGGCGAGGCCCGCTCCAAGATCAAGCAGTGGTTCAAGCGGGAAAAGCGGGAGGAGAATATCCAGCAGGGCCGGGAGATGTTTGAGGCGGAGGCCAAGCGGGTGGGCCTCGCCATGACGGACATCACCGACCCGGAGATGCTGCCTCATATCCTCAAGCGCATGGCGGTGCAGGAACTGGACGACGTTTACGCCTCCATCGGCTATGGAGGCATGACCGCCTCCCACGCCGTGGGCCGCATCCGGGATGAGATTCTCCGCAACCGGGCCCCGGCAAAAAAGACGGAGCTGGAGAAAATGCAGGAGCGGGCCGACCGCCGCCAGCAGCAAAAGCCCCAGAAGGCCGTCCAGGGCGTTCTGGTGGAGGGGCTGGACAACTGCCTTATCAAATTCTCCCGCTGCTGCACTCCGGTGCCGGGGGACCCCATCGTGGGCTTCATCACAAGGGGCCTGGGGGTATCCATCCACCGGCGGGACTGCGTGAACTATAAGCGGGACACGGACGGGGGCCGCTGGATCAAGGTCACCTGGGCTGAGGAGACCAGCGACTTTTACACCGCTGAGCTTCACATCACCTCCGATGAGCGCAGCGGCCTGGTCATGGACGTGGCCACAATCCTGAACGGCCTGAACGCCCGGGTGCGGAGCCTGAACGCCCGGGACACCGGCAAGGGTACCACCGTGGCCGCCATCACCCTGGACGTGAAAAACGCCGAGGAGCTGCAGACTATCGTCAACAAGCTGCAAACCATCCGGGGCATCCGGGATATCAACAGGGGCGGCGTATGAGAGCGGTGGTTACACGGGTGAAAAATGCCCGGGTGGAGATAGACGGGGCCGTCCACGGCCAGATCGGACAGGGGTTTCTTGTCCTGCTGGGGGTGCATGTCTCCGATGGCCCTGCCCAGGCGGAGAAAATTGCGGACAAGATATGCGGTCTGCGGATATTTGAGGACGAGGCGGGGAAGATGAACCTGAACCCCCAGACTGCGGGGTGCCCGGCGCTTCTCATTATCAGCCAGTTTACCCTGTTTGCGGACTGCCACAGCCGGCGTCCCGGCTTCACGGAGGCCGCCAGGCCGGAGATCGCCGTCCCGCTCTATGAGCAGGTCATCCGCCTGTGCCGGGAGCGGGGCTTCCAGGTGGAGACAGGCATATTCGGGGCCGATATGCAGGTGTTCAGCCAGAACGACGGCCCGGTCACTATATTATTGGATACGAAGGAGCTTTAACCATGCTGATAAAATGCCTGCCTGTAGGGCTTTATGAGGCCAACTGCTATATCGTTACGGACGAGGATACCCTGGAATGCGCCGTCATCGACCCGGGGGATGAGTCCAACACCATCCTGAACTATCTGGAGGAGCACCACCTGACGGTGAAGTTCATCTTCCTGACCCACGGTCATTTTGACCATACCATGGCCGTCCTGCCCGTGAAGGAGGAGACCGGCGCCACCGTCTGCATGAACAAAAAGGACGCGAACGCCGCCGTGGCGGGGGAGGGGCGCTTCACGCCCCCGGAGGACACGGTCTGGTACGGGGAGGGGGACATCTTCCATGTGGGCAGCCTGACCTTCCAGGTGATAGAGACCCCGGGCCATACCCCCGGCGGGGTGTGCCTTCTCTGCGGAGAGGCCCTGTTTACCGGAGATACCCTGTTCCGGGAATCCTGCGGCCGGACAGACCTGCCCGGCGGGGATATGGCGACGCTGCTGTACAGCCTGAAGCGCTTGTACGACCTGCCGGGAGATTATGAGGTCTACCCCGGTCATATGGACAGCACCACCCTGCAGCGGGAGCGGATATTCAACTATTATCTCAAATACGCCAACGATACCTGTAAATAAACATACCGGTCGGGTAGAATTTATCTCCGACAGCACCTTTCGTTCACGGTTTCGACACAATCCTATGGTAATTATTGCTAATAAAAGAAAGCCGGAGCGGGCCGACAGCGCTTATGACGCCCGCGAAGGGAAAGGCAGTGGAGCGTGAAGCTGAATAAAACGCCATGGGGGAGGCGGTGGATCCCCTATACCATAGCGGCCTGCGCCGCCGTCACCCTGTATGTGGTGCTGTCGCACCTGGGAATCGTATGGAGCGGTCTGCAGAGCATATTTCACTTCGTCGCCCCGGTGGTGTGGGCGATAGCCATCGCCTATGCGGTGGATATCCTGGTGTCCTTTTACCAGCGGCTGTTCTTCCGGCGGCTGAAAAAACAGAAGGCCGGGCACTTAATCTCCATCGTCCTGGCCATCGTGACCATCCTGATCGTGATCGTCCTGCTGGCGGTGAACCTGATTCCCCAGCTGATCGAGAGCATTACCGGTCTTATCAGCAACCTGTCGAACTATGCAAGCTCCCTGGGGGCGCTGATGGAGGATGCCCAGTTTGAAATCGCCGGGTACAGCATAGACCTGTCCGAAGCGGCGGAGACCTTGGAGACTCTCCTGCAAAAGGTCGTCAGCGTCGTGCAGACGTTTTTGCAGAATAACGTCAGCAGCATCATCAACACCGGTATCACCATTGGGAAGGGCTTTGTCAACGGCATCATCTGCATCATTCTGGCGATTTATTTCCTGACGGGGAAATACCGGCTGAAAAAGAATCTCAAGGCTGTGTTCAGCATGGCCCTTTCCAGGCGTCACTACCAGCAGGTATCACGCTTCTGCGCCAAATGCAACCATATCCTCCGGCGCTATATCACCTGCGATATGCTGGACGCCCTGATCGTGGGGCTCGTAAACTATGCGTTCATGCTGGTGGCCGGCATGCCCTATGGGATGCTCATATCCGTGGTGGTGGGCGTGGCGAACCTGGTGCCTACCTTCGGCCCTATCGCGGGCGGCGTCATCGGCTTTTTCGTCCTGCTGCTGATACGGCCCTGGTACGCTCTGCTGTTTCTGCTCTTTACCATGATACTCCAGACCATCGACGGCTATATCATCAAGCCGAAGATGTACGGCGACACCCTGGGGGTGTCCTCCCTGTGGGTGCTGGTCATGCTCATCGTGGGCGGCCGCGTGTTCGGGGCCATCGGTGTGCTGCTGTCTGTGCCCGTTGCGGCTATTTCTGATTACATCTTCCGGGATATGATCTGGCCCTGGCTGAAGGCCCGCCGGGTCCGCAAGACCGTGGAGGCCCGTTCCGCCCCGCCGCCGGAGCAGGCTCAGGACGCCCAGGAGTTCATCATCCCCGACCCGCCTGCCGCCGAGCCTGCGGAGGAGGAGAAGGGGAAATAAGACAGGCCCTCGGGCTTATACCAGGCATATGCTCCCCCGGGCATGACAGAAAGACAAATCTCTGTCATGCCCGGGGGAGCAGTGTTATTATATCCGAGTTGACCGCCTTATACGGGCTGTATGAATTTTTCCCGGTGCTTTTCGGTCACGGCCTGGCAGATGCGGCGGAGGCCCTCCTCCAGTGTGGCACGGGGACAGGCCAGGTTCAGGCGGATGAAGCCCTCCGCATTGCGGACGAACATGGCGTCGCCTCCCTCCAGCAGAACGCCGGCGTTCCACGCGAAGAACAGGGGCAGGGGCTCGTCCGGCTGGAAGTATGCGTTCAGATCCACCCAGGCCAGATAGGTGGCCTCCGAGGGGGTGAATACGGCCCGGGGCAGCTCCCGGGCCAGGCATTCCCGGGCGAAGCGGAAGTTCTCATCCAGATAGGCGCGAAGGGCCTCCAGCCAGGGACCGCCCTTTCATATCCGGCCTGGGCCGCCGCGATGCTCAGGGGATTTTCCGAGGTGTGGTGCTGTCTTTGCCAGACCCGGCGCAGGGCCGGGGAGCGGATGATGATGTTGCTCATCAGAAGACCCGCTGTGTTGAAGGTCTTGCTGGGGGCCATACAGGTGACGAGCTGTTCATAGTCAGGCATGACCTTGCCCAGAGGGGTGTGGCGCTTGTCCTGGCGGAGCAGGTCGCAGTGTATCTCATCTGATATGACCCAGAGATTGTGCCGCCGGATGACGGCGGCGAGCCGCTCCAGCTCCTCCTGCGTCCAGACCCGGCCGGTAGGGTTGTGGGGATTGCAGAAGATGAGAAGGGTTGTCCTCTCGTCCGCCGCCTTGGCCTCCAGATCGTCCCAGTCAATGGAGAACCGGCCGCCGTCGTTTATCAGATCAGAGCAGACGCAGCCCCGGCGGGCCCGGTCCGCTGCGCCCTTGAAGGGCTTATAGGAGGGTGTGAGGATCAGAACGCTCTCCTCCGGATTCGTGATGAGCTCCGTCAGCTCGTTCAGCGCCTGGACGATGCCGCTGGCGGTGAAGAGCTGCTCCCGGGGAAAGCCCCAGTCGTAGCGGGCCCGGCACCAGCCGGAAAACGACTGATAATACTCGTCGGTATAGAGAGCCGTATAGCCGAATATCCGCTTATCCAGCCGCTGGCGCATGGCGTCTATTATCACGTCCGGCGTGGCAAAATCCATGTCCGCCACCCACATGCGGATGAATTCCTCGTCCTTATAGGGAAAGGTCATATCCGGGCCCCCGTGGAAGATATAATCCCGGAAGCCGTCCGTGGTCATGGCGTTGGTGTTTCGCCGGTCGATGATCTCGTCAAAATCAAACATGATCGTTTCCTCGATGGTATGTAGCGGCAGTCCTGCTTCGTCAGCCGGGGATATCGCCCACGCCGTTCAGAATGAGCCTGGGGCGATAGGGATAGTTGGCCACGTCCTCCCTTGCGGTGACGCCGGACAGCACCAGGGCGGTGTCCAGGCCGGTCTCGATGCCGGCGATGATGTCCGTATCCATGCGGTCGCCGATCATGGCGGCGTCCTCCGAGTGCACATCCAAAAGCCGCAGGCCGGTGCGCATCATCAGGGGGTTGGGCTTGCCCACAAAATAGGCGCTCTTGCCGGTGGCCAGCTCGATGGGAGAGATGAGCGCCCGGCAGGCGGGGGCGATGCCCGTCTCCGTGGGGCCGGTCAGGTCGGAATTGGTGCCGATGAGCTTGGCCCCGGCGTTCACCAGGCGGATGGCCTTTGTCATCTGCTCCAGGTTATAGCTGGAGGCCTCGCCCACCACCACGTAGTCCGGGTCCACGTCGTTATAGGTGATGCCCTTATCGTAAAGGGCGTTGAGCACTCCGTGCTCGCCGATCACATAGGCGCTGCATCCCGGCGCCTGATTGCCCAGGAAGTAGGTGGTGGCCAGGGCGCTGGTGTAAAAGCGCTTCTCGTCGATGTCCAGCCCCATGCGCTCCAGCTTCTTTTGCAGCTCCTTGGGGGTATACTGACCGGAATTGGCCAGAAACAGAAAATGCTTTTTGTTGTCCATCAGCCATTGAACGAACTCCTTCACCCCGGGCAGAAGGCGGTTGCCGTGGTATATCACGCCGTCCATATCGATGATGAAGCCTTTCTTTTTTCGAAGTGTTTCCATATTTATTCTATATTCTCCTTTACATCCGGAATTTTTCTTGTCCTGCTCTTCCTATCCCATATCATACCATATCCCGGCCCATGTTGTCCACTGATGGAGCATGGGCCGGGATCGATTTATTTGTTGGTATGATCGTTTTTCTCTTTCCCCGGAGGCCGGAAAGCCATTGCAGGAGGCGCTGTCTCCGGCGCTGGCGGCGGGGTTCCTCCGGCGGGGGAACGTCCAGCGGCGTCTGCATGAAGCGGAGCTGGCAACGGCGGGGCGGCTGACTGGTCTTGACATGGTGGTACTCGCCGGCGCTGTCCATGACGCGGGCCTTCTCGTTGTCGGCCATCAGCTCATCCATGATGGTGAACAGCTTCCGCCGCGTGGCCTCGGCCTCCACCGGACAGGCGATCTCTACCCGGCGCTCGGTGTTCCGGGTCATGAAATCCGCCGAGGAGATATACATGGCGGCGGTGGCTCTGTCCCAGCCGAAACAGTAGATGCGGCTGTGCTCCAGATACCGGCCCACGATGGAAAATACGGTGATGTTCTCCGTAAGCCCCGGTACCCCGGGCCGGAGGCAGCATATGCCCCGTATGTTCATGACGATTTTTACCCCGGCCTGGGAGGCGGCGGCCAGCTTGTCGATGAGCTTGCGGTCCGTCAGGGAATTGAGCTTCAGGAAGATATAGCCCTCGCTGCCCTTGGCGATCTCTCCGTCTATCAGGGCCATGACCCGGTCCCGGAGCTGGAAGGGGGAGGCCAGCAGCTTCTGGTAGCGGCCCTTCAGATTCACGGTGGCGATATTCTGAAACAGGGCGGCCCCGTCCGCCCCGATGATGGGGTCGGCGGTGATGAGGGAGAGATCGGTATAGAGCTTTGCGGTTTTCTCGTTATAGTTGCCGGTGCCAACCTGGGTGATATACTGGAGCTGACCCCGCTCCCTGCGGGTGATCTGGCAGATCTTGGAGTGCACCTTGATGCCCTCGGAGCCGTAGAGTACGGTGCAGCCCGCCTCCTCCATCCGCTCGGTCCACTGGATGTTGTTCTGCTCATCGAACCGAGCCCGCAGCTCCATGACAACGGTCACGTCCTTGCCGTCCTCCGCCGCGGCGCAGAGGTATTCCACCAGCTTGGTCTTGGCCGCCAGGCGGTAAATGGTGATCTTGATGGAGCGGACGCAGGGGTCTCCTGCCGCCTCCCGGACGAGCTGTAAAAAGGGCTCCATGCTGTCATAGGGATAAAACAGCAGCACATCCCTCTTGAGGACCTGGGGAATGAGCCGTTCATTCTGCCGCAGGCAGACGGGCCACCGGGGCGTATAGGGGGGCTCGCAGAGAGCGGCGGCGCTCTCCGGCGGCAGCAGGTCGATGATGCTGTATATATACCCCAGCTTCAGGGGCGCCTTGGAGTGGAATACCTGGACCGGGGAGAGGTTCAGCTTCTGGCACAGGAGCTCCTCCAAGGCGGGGCAGGGAGCGCCCTGTATCTCCAGACGGACGGGGGCCAGGCGGGTGCGCTTTTTGACTACCTTTTTCATCAGCTGACGGTAGTCTTCGTCCACATCGTATGCCTCGTCCTCCGGGGCGATATCCGCGTTGCGGGTGACAGATATGACCGCCCGCTGCGTCACCTCCACGGCCTGGAACACCTGACCGGCGTAGGCCAGCAGCACGTCCTCTAGCAGCACGAAGCGTATCCCCGGCCCGTCCAGCCGCAGAAAGGGAGGCAGATCCTGGGGAACCGGGATGATGCCGTAGCTGGTGTGTCCGTCCACCTTCAGGACCAGGGCGATGTTCAGGCTCTTGTTGGGCAGATGGGGGAAGGGGTGGTGCATATCGATGACCTGGGGGGACAGGAGGGGCAGCACCTCCTCCCGGAACCAGTGCTCCACCTGCTTGCGGGCCTTGCCCTCCAGGGCGTTCACGTCCATGCGGCATATGTTGCAGGTGCGGAGCTGGCTCTCCAGCTGGGCGAACACCTTGTCCCGCTGATGATACAGAGGCGGGCACGCCCGGAATATGGCTTCCAGCTGCTGGGCGGGGGTGTCCCCGCTCTTGTTGTCCACATGGGTTTGCTTCAGCAGGGTCATGTCGGTCAGGGAGCCTACCCGCACCATGTCGGTCAGGGAGCCTACCCGCACCATGAAGAATTCATCCAGGTTATTGGTGAAGATCTCCACAAATTTCATCCGCTCCATCAGCGGAACGGCGGCGTCCCGGGCCTCCTCCAGCACCCGCTGGTCAAAGCGGAGCCAGGACAGCTCCCGGTTTTGGGTGTAGCGCGTATCGACCTCTGTGTTCATTGCTTCTCCTCCCGGTGCAGGACCCTTTCCATGAGATACCCCTCCCTCACGCCGCAGCGGCTGACCTGTATGCGCTGGCAGCCATAGTGCCGCACGATGGTCCGCAGTACGATCAGGCCGGGGATGATGGTGTGCAGACGGTCCGGGGCGGCGGAGAGCATCAGCTGCAGGCTGCTGCGCCCCGGCTTTTTCAGCTTGTCGAATATCTCCTCCAGCTCCCGGGCGGTCAGACTGCGGCAGCTGTCCGGGCGGTCGTAATAGCGATTTGCCAGTTTGCAGGCGGCCCGGATGGTCCCGCCCACGCCGCACATATCCGCCGCGGGAGCGGGCTCGCTGTCCAAAGCCTTCAGGCGATCGGTGATCTCATCCCGGATGGCCCGGCGCTCCGCCTTGCTGGGCAGCAGTCCGCTGACGTGGCGGCTGAAAAGAGCCAGAGAGCCGGTGGGAACACTGAAGGAGGACTGATACAGCCCATCCCGGAACCGGACGAGCTCTGTGGAGCCGCCGCCCAGATCGACCAGGAGACCGTCCGTCAGACTCATTCCCTGCAGCGCGCCCCGGAAGGACAGCCGGGCCTCCTCCTCGCCGGAGAGAACGTCTATGGATAGCCCGGTGGCGTCCTGAATCTCCTCCAGCGCCTGGGCGGTGTTGGAGATGTTCCGCAGGGGCGCGGTGGCAAAGGCGTAAAGCTCCCTGATCTCCAGATTTTCCATCAGCCGCTGGCCGGCGTTCAGGACCCGGCAGGCGGTTTTTATCCCCTTCTGGGTCATGGCCCCGTTTTCTATGCACCCGGCAAGACCCGCGGTCTCCTTCTTATCCAGCAGACGCCGGGGGCGGCCCTCCCCGCAGCCGTAAACAGAGAGCCGTATGGTGTTGGAGCCTATGTCTATGATACCGCAGCGATCCATTCGCTTCCCCTCTCGATACGTGAAAAGTTTACACAGACAATATACCCTTTTATGTGTAAAATGTATTATCAGCGATCTGTAAAATTTGGGCAAACATCCTGTGCATATTTTACAGATATTTTACCCAAACAAGATAGCGGAGAAACATGGCCTGTAATATAGTGTTGTAACACCCGGCTGGCCGGGAAAAAAGCGCTGCATCCGCGCAGGAGCGGAGCGGCAGCAGGAGGTATAACTTATGCATGCAAAGGCAAGGGGCGGCGATATCCGCCGCATGACGGGAATGGCGCTGTTCACGGCGATCATCGTGGCGCTGACGATCCTGTGTACGTTCATCCGGTTCGGGCCCTTTTCCATTACCCTGGCCCTGGCGCCTATCGTCATCGGCGCGGCGATGTACGGCAGCGGCGCGGGGGCGTATCTGGGGGCGGTGTTCGGCGTGTTGGTGCTGATGACCGGCGTCCTGGGCTGGGACGGAGGGACCGTTCTCTATCTGCTGGGCATCCATCCCTTGGCCTGTATTCTGATATGCGTGGGGAAGGGCGCCCTGTCCGGCTGGGCCGGGGGGCTGGTCTACCGGCTCATCGCTCCAAAGCACGAAAAAGCCGCCGTGGTGGCGGCGGGCATCGTGACGCCGGTGGTGAACACAGGCGTTTTTATCCTGGGCATGGCGGCGTTCTTTTTCAGCACCCTCGCGGAATGGGCCGGCGGCCAGGCGGTGGTGTATTATATCATCGTGTCCCTGACGGGAGTGAACTTCCTGGTGGAGCTGGCGGTCAATATAGCTCTGTCCTCCGGCATCGTGCGGATCATCCGGGCGGGAAGGAGGGCCTGACCGTGGGCGAGCTTCTGGCAGCAGATATCGGCAACACCAATATCGTTCTAGGCCGCATCAGGGACAGGGAAATCTTGAATATTGCCCGCCTGGTCACAGACCGGGGCGGCCTGCCCCATGACTATGCGCTCCGCCTGGGGCAGACCTTTGCCATGGAGGGCATCGATCCCGGCCGGTTCGGGGGTGTTATCATCGCCTCCGTGGTGCCTCAGGCGACCAATGCGGTCAGGGAGGCCATAAGGCGGCTGCTGGGGCTGGAGAGCCTGGTGGTGGGGCCGGAGATGCGCACGGATATGACCGTGGCCCTGGACGACCCCGGCAGTCTGGCGGCTGACCTGATCGCCGGGGCCGTGGGCGGCCTGGCCTGCTATGAGCCGCCGCTCATCATCGTGGACATGGGGACGGCCACCACCATCTCCGTCATCGATGGGGACAGACGCTTTCTCGGGGGCGCGATCATGCCGGGGGTGGGCGTGAGCCTGTCCGCCCTGACCGCAGGGACAAGCCTGCTGCCCGGGGTGTCTCTGGAGGCGCCGGCGCGGTGCATCGGGGCCAATACGGAGGACTGTATGAAAAGCGGCGCCGTCTACGGCGCGGCCTGCCAGATAGACGGTATGACGGCCCGCATGGAGGCGGAGCTGGGCCGGCGGGCCGCTGTGATCGCCACAGGCGGCCTGGCGGGGTGTATCGTCCCTCTCTGCCAGCGGGATATCCGCTATGACCCGGATCTGCTGTTAAAGGGCCTGTGGGCCCTGTATGAGATGAACGGCCCGGAGGCGTGAGCCGGAGGGCTCCTCCGGCCTGGGACGGCGCTTCGGCCTGAAAAGACAGGAGAGGGCCGATCTTCCGCTCCGGCATATCCGCTCGGCCAGGCGGCAGGCCCGATAGCGCAGGGGCGCGAAGGGGAGACAGACCTCCCCGATGAACGCGGTATCCCGGCCGCCAAAGCCCTTTTTATAGCGGTATAGGCCGTTGCGGTCTCCCGCAGGGCCGGCGCTCTGGCCCCGTCCGTGAGCTGGGCCAGGGTGTCCCGGTCATAGCAGTCGCACACCGGCCCCCTGGGGCAGTACATCAGATTTCCGAACAGGGGTATTTTCCGGATAAGAATGCTCATGGCCCCTGTGATGCGTCCATCCTCGTCTGCGGCCATGAGCACCTCGTTTTTCCAGCTCGATTTCACCTGCGCCCACTCCGGGGACTGCTGAAAATGACAATGCCCGTTCCGGGACAGAAAATCCAGATATGCCTTTCTGGAGACCTGATCGTTTACGATCATCATGAAAGACCCTCCTTTGTGAAAGTGCCCTCATGATACCCCGCCGAAGAATCAAAACAGCATCCCCCCGGCATCAAAACGGCATCAGGACGTTTAAAAATAAAGAAAGACCCCGCCGGGCATATCCGATGCCTGGCGGGGCCTGTATTCTGCTTTCAGCCTGTTATCAGCTCATATATGACCCGGACGAAGAACAGGGCCAGGATGGCGCCGATCAGGGGTTTTACAATTTTTGCGCCCTTCGTGGTGAAGCATTTGGAGCCAAGATAGTTGCCGGCGATACCGAAAACACCGGCGATCAGGCCCAGGGTCAGGTATACCTGACCGTTTATCAGGTATGTCACCAGGGCTGCGATGTTGGTGGAGAGGTTTATCACCTTGGTGGTCCCGGCGGCGTCGTTCAGACTCATATGGGCCAGGCCTGTCAGGAGAAGCAGCAGGAAGGTGCCGGTGCCGGGACCGTAGAAGCCGTCGTATACGCCGATAACCAGGGCGATGACGCTGGCGAGGCAGGCGGTGCGCCGGGGAGAGAGCGGCTCACCTCTGGCGGTCTCCATGCTCTTGCTTTTGAACACATACAGCGCCGTCAGGGGCAGGATGAACAGCAGCAGCACCTTGAAAATCTGGTCGTCCACCAGCAGGGCCAAATTCGCGCCGCAGGTGGAGCCGACAAGGGCGAACAGGGCGCACAGCAGGCTCAGCTTTGCTTGGATATAGCCCTTTCGCCAAAAACGATAGGTGGTCAGGGTGGTGCCCATGGCAGAGCTGATTTTATTGGTGCCGATGCTGGCGTGGACAGGCAGCCCGGCGATCAGGTAGGCGGGCAGGGAAATGAGCCCGCCGCCCCCTGCGATGGCGTCCACAAAGCCCCCCAGGAACACCAGGGGGCATACGATGAGATATTGGATTATGTTTTCCATGTATTCATTCCTCTGTTGACAGAAATTCAAATCATTTTTATAATGAGGGATAGTTAAACTTTTATATTCTACTACATTTCCGCCCGGTATGCCATAAAAACTTATCTGTGCGGAGAGGGAAGGGGAGATTTTATCGTGCTGCTGTCATATAACGGGAAGGAGCCGGTCGTGAGTCAGGGGTGCTTCGTGGCGGAGACCGCCGCCGTCATCGGGGATGTGACCATCGGGGAGGAGAGCTCTGTCTGGTATGGGGCCGCTGTCCGGGGGGATTATGAGCCCATCACCATCGGCTGCCGGACGAATATCCAGGATAACGCCACCATCCACAACGATATGGGAAACCCTGTGGTCATCGGAGATGATGTGAGCGTGGGCCACAACGCAGTGGTGCATGGGGCCACCCTGGAAAACGGTGTGCTGGTGGGCATGGGCGCGGTGGTGCTGGACAAGGCCGTGGTGGGCGAGGGCTCCCTCATCGCCACTGGGGCCGTGGTGACGAAGGGGACGGTCATCCCGCCCAACAGCCTGGTCATGGGCATCCCCGCCAAGGTGGTCCGCACCCTGACCCCGGGGACGAACCTGCAAAACGCCGCCAACTATGTGACCCGGACGAGGCAGTATCTGAAGGACAGGGAATAAGAGCCTTTTCAGCGCAAAAAACGGGGCTGTGTCATGCTTGCCGACACAGCCCCGTTTTATGGGTTCGGTCACTTCTCCTTCCGAAGCCGCTTCAGGCCGCCCATCATGCCGAAGTAGATGGCGATGATGGCGACGATCAGTGCGCCCCAGAATATCCACTGCTTCTCGAACAGAATATAGCCCGCCACGAACAAGAAAGCCACTGCCAGACCGCCGAACACCACGGCCACGCCCTGGTATTCCGCCTTTTTGTCTATCTTTTCCCGCTGCTCCGGGGTTGCCAGGGTCCAGGCCTGGGAGATGAGCGGACCCTTGCACATGGCGGAGCGGATGGCGAAAACGCCCATGCCAATGGCCGCAATGACGATAACGGCGGCAAAAATGATCTGCCATAATTCAAATTCCATCGGGTGACCTCCAGCTTTTTTCCTATTATACGCCATGAGCGTGCTCCGGCGCAAGTATGTTTTTCCCGGCTTTCGCATATGCTGGGGACAGGCATTGAAAAGGCGGTGTTGCTATGACGCTCTGGCTGGCGCTTATATTATTCGCAGTGGGCATCCTTTTGGTGGTGAAGGGGGGAGACTGGTTCGTGGATGCGGCGGGCCGGCTCGCCCGGGCCTTCGGTGTGCCGCCGTTCATCATCGGGGCCACTGTCGTATCCCTGGCGACTACCATGCCGGAGATGATTGTGTCCGTGCTGTCGGCCCTTCAGGGAAAAACGGATATGGCCGTGGGGAACGCCGTGGGCTCTGTGACGGCGAACACAGCGCTTATTCTGGGCCTTGCCATGGTGTTCATGCCCGTGGCCCTGCCGAGGCGGGACTATCTGGGGCAGTGCCTGCTCCTGATAGGCGCGGCGGCGGTTCTGCTGGCCGGGTGCGGGAACGGATATCTGACCGTATGGGCCGGCGTGGCGCTGCTCTGCCTGCTGCTGGCCTTTATGGAGCAGACGCTCCGCTCCGCCTCCCGGGAGCGGGAAAACGCCGCAAGACCGGCGGCCGGAAACGGTATAGGGAAGGACGGGGGGCTATTCCTCCTGGGGGCCGCCGCCATTGTGGGAGGGTCCCAGCTGCTGGTGCGCAGCGGCGCGGCCATAGCCGCCGCCCTGGGAGCGCCGGAGCGGGTCATCGCCGTTACGCTGATGGCGGTGGGGACCAGTCTGCCGGAGCTTGCCACCACCGTCACCGCTATCCGGAAAAGGGAGGCGGGCCTTTCCGTGGGGAATATCATCGGGGCGAATCTCATCGATCTGACCCTGATCCTCCCGGTCTGCTCGGCGGTGAGCGGCCGGCTCCTGCCGGTGGCGGCGGCTTGTATGCGCATCGATCTGCCGGCCTGCCTGCTGGTGACGGCGCTGGCCTTCATCCCGCTGCTGATACGCCAGCGGGGCGGCCGGATACAGGGCATGCTGCTGCTGGCGGCATACGGGGCTTATCTGATTGTGACGGCATAACAAAAAAGTAGAGAAAGGGCCGGAATGTCCGTATTGCGAATTCCTTCACAGAAATGGTATACTAATATTACCATTTTTTAAGGAGGAAGAATATGAAGAAAGTATTGTCCATTCTGCTGTGCATATGCCTGCTGTGCGGCGCGGCGGTTTCCGCCTTCGCCTCCAGCGAGGCCAGCGGTGAGGCCAGCGGGGATGCGGTCGCCAACGGCGCGGCGGATATGAACGCCACCGGCAATGCGGCCATCACCGTGACCGACGAGGGCGTCACCGAGGACGCGGAGTCCGCCTCCGTCACCATTGAATACGCCGAGGGCGGCGTTATCAGCGACGACGTGATCTCCGGCGTGAAGCTGACCAGCGAGGATAACGATGCCGGCGGCATCCTGGTCT
>JAJQBY010000060.1 GCA_021203045.1 Oscillospiraceae bacterium
AGGTGGACGAGCTGACCGCGGGCACCTATGAGAACGTGGTCATCGTCGTCACCGACGGCGCCGCTACCGACGCATCCGGGGAAGCCTCCGGCGATGGCCTGGGAGACAATCCTCCCGACGGCCTGGGCGGCGGCTCCTTGGGCGACCCCATTGATTAAACCGCCTGCGGACACAAGGACCGCATTTTAAAAATCATCGCAGACACGTCAGGGCAATCGCTCTGGCGTGTCTGTGCTTTTGGCCCGGGGCCGCCTGACCGCACCCCCTCCCCTCTGCTCCCCGCGCCCCGCATAATACTCCGGCAGCGGCGCATATATATGGAGCAGCAATGCAAGGAGAGTGGTGTGCTATGCGCGAGGATATCCAGGAGCGGGCCAGACTTCTGGCGCTGTATATCGTGGAGAACAACGCCACCGTCCGGGACGCCGCCCGGCATTTTGCCGTTTCCAAGTCCACGGTGCACAAGGACCTGACCGAGCGGCTGCGGGGTATCGATCACGGGCTTTACGCCCAGGCCCGGGCGGTGCTGGAGCAGAACAAGGCCGAGCGCCATCTCCGGGGCGGAGAGGCCACCCGGCGGAAATACAGAGGAGACAAGGCATGACCCGGCGGCGGCATTTGCCCGATCATCCGGCCAAGTGCTGCCCCGGCCCTGAAGAAAGGTCTTGCCAAAGCGAAAAATATATAGTAAAATGACGGATGGGAAAAAACCATTCAAATATGGAGGAAATAAACAATGCCTATTTCTGCAGGAGATTTTAGAAACGGTGTAACCTTTGAGATGGACGGCCAGGTGATGCAGGTCATCGAGTTCCAGCACGTCAAGCCCGGCAAGGGCGCGGCCTTCGTCCGCACCAAGATGAAGAACGTCATCACCGGCGCGGTGGTGGAGACCTCGTTCAACCCCTCCGCCAAGTTCGAGACCGCCTATGTGGAGCGGAAAAGCATGGAATACAGCTATAACGACGGCGACCTGTACTACTTCATGGACGGGGAGACCTATGAGCTGCTGCCTGTGGACAAGTCCAAGCTGTCGGACAGCTTCCGCTTTGTGAAGGAAAATGAGGTGTGCACCGTCAGCTCCTACAAGGGCAATGTGTTCAACGTAGAGGCGCCCAACTTCGTGGTGCTGGAGATCACGGAGACCGACCCGGGCTTTGCCGGGAACACGGCCACCAACGCCACCAAGCCCGCCATCGTGGAGACCGGGGCGGAGGTAAAGGTCCCCCTGTTCATCGAGCCGGGCGAGCGCATCGAGATCGACACCCGCACCGGGGAATACCTGGGCCGGGCCAAGGGCTGAGACAGCCCCGTCAGGAGGCTTATAATCATGACCACTGCTGAAAAGGTAGCGTATCTGAAGGGCCTGACCGAGGGCTACGGCATCGACCCCGCCGCCAAGGAGGGGAAGATACTCTCCACCATCCTGGAGATCCTGGAGGATCTGGCTTTGGATGTGGAGGACCTGGAGGACCAGGTCGCGGAACTGGACGAGGGTCTGGACGTGGTCAGCGAGGACCTGGCGGACGTGGAGGACACCCTGTGCGACGTTCTGGACGAGCTGGACGACGAGTATGACGACGATGAGGATGAGGACGAGGACGACGGCCCCCTGTTTTATGAGACCGAATGCCCCGTCTGCGGGGAGATTATCTCCCTGGATGAGGACGTGATCGACCGGCCGGACATCCAGTGTCCCGCCTGCGGCGCGGCCCTCCACCTGACTGACGAAGAAGATGAAACCGACGGGGAATAACACCCGTCAGAAAATAAAAGGAGTAATTCACTATGGGCAAGGCACAAGACTTATTTGACCAGGCCACGCGGTACTATGACGATTCCATCGAGCTGGTCAAGCTGATGGACAAGACCTTTCAGGAGATCGCATTCCGGAACGACCCCAGCAGCCGGTATGATACCAAGATCACCCTGGCCCAGTTCGACTGGATTCTTCAGGCCGTTCTGCTGAGTCAGGCTCTGAGCGACGGGAATTTTGACCGGCTGGAGCGCCAGTTCGTGGACAAGATCACCGATCACGGGGACCTGCTGGGATATATCAAGAACAAGACCAACGGAGAGCTGGCCCTGAGCTGGGACGGCATCGCCAGCCTGAGCGCCTCCACCCAGCAGAAGCTGGTGAAGATCCTCCCCGCGCCGCTGGACGAGACCTGCGACAGCTTCGCCAAGCCCCTGGCCCTGCTGGACAAGGCATCCAAGGAGGTCGATGAGCTGAACGCTCTGGTGGAGTATATCGGAAAGATCGGCGCATGCCTGGCCCAGGTGGACGGCAGAGTCACCGATGAGGAGGCGGAGTCCGCGGCGAACATGGTCGTCAGTCTGCTGGTTGCCCGCTGGCAGGCTTATATGCGGTAATTTTTCCGGCCTTCACAGCATAAAACAGCCCCGGGATACCGGGTCATATAAAAGACGCAGGCGCGTGCCTGCGTCTTTTGCTATCTGCCCCCGTACTGCTGCTGCACATGGCGCAGGAATTCCTCCGCCACATGGGTCAGCCGGCGGCTTTTATCCCAGATGAGGACATAGGAGGCGGTCACCTCCGGATTCACCAGCCGCTTCACCCGCACGGCGGGATCGGCGCCCATACCGCCGGAGGCGGGATAGAGGGTGATGCCCACGTTTTGCCTGGTCAGCTCATAGGCGTTCATCATATGGGACATCCTGCACCGGATGTTCAGGACCTCCTCGTCCGACTCGGTCCAGCTCAGAATCTCCTGCAGGCGGGATTCCCGGGAGGGTATGATCAGGTCATACTGGATGACCCGCTGAAAATCCACCGTATCCCCCGGCTCCGCCGCCAGGGGGCAGGAGCTGGGTATCATGGCGACCCACGGCTCGGAGTAGACCGGGATCGCGTTCACCCCCTCCGCGTTATGGGGCTCCATAATGACCGCCAGATCGCACAGACCCTTCATGAGCCGGTTGATCACATCGTCGGAGCTGCCGTTCCAGAGGTTATAGGTCACATAGGGGTTCTCCTTCTGGAACCCGGCGATCCACTGGGCGGACAAGGCGGGGGCGTATCCCTCCACAGAGGCCAGATAGAGCGTGCCGTGCAGGCCGGTGTGGATCTCCTTCACGTCCTCGGCGGACCGGTTCACCAGGTCCAGCACCCGCACGGCGCACTGCCGGAACACCTGCCCCTCCTCCGTCAGCTGAAGGGCGTGGGGCTTGCGTAGGAACAGCTGCACCCCCAGCTCCTCCTCCAGGTCCCTGATCTGACGGCTCAGGGGCGGCTGGGCGATGCACAGCTTCTCCGCCGCCCGGGTAAAATTCATCTCCTCCGCCACGGCCAGGAAATATCGGATATGTCTCAGCTCCATAGAGGCGTCCTCCTTGTTTTGTTCGATACTTTTAAGGTATCGCTACACCTTTATTATATGTATTTTACAATAGAAAGTCAATCCGTTATAATAAGGACAACAAAGAAAGAGACAGCGATCGCCGATATACTTCCACTCATTCCCCACTTTATGAAGGAGGTGCCAAAATGAAAAACATCTTTAAGGCCGTAGAGGATTTCCTTGAAAGGTACTTTGCTTGTTTTTCCGTCACGTTCTGATGAGCAAGCCAACTTCAGGGTTCATTGAAAAATGACCCGCCCAGCCGATAAAAAGAGGGTCTGCCGCCAGGCAGGCCCTCTTAATTATCTGTTAACTGTCTGCGGATGTCCATGCCGCCGTAAAGAATGCGGACAATGCTCACGGTACCGGCGGACTCGTTCGGGAGGTAGAACACCAGATAATTGTCCACCGGAAGAATACGTAAGCCGCGGCTGAGCCACGGCTCATCTTCATACAGACGAAACCGCATCGGCATTTCATCCAGGCTGCGGATGGCCTTCATAATCCGCTGTGTCTGCCCCGCCGCCGTTTCCGGTGCAAGCAGTTCATTGGCGATATAGGAGTAAACGCTCCTTATATCCTGCCGCGCATGGGAGGTGTAGACGACCTTCCAGCTCATACGCCGAAGTCCCGCTTCATTTCCGCTTCCATTTCATCGGCGGAGCAGACGCGGCCGTTTTCTGCGTCTTCCATGCCCTTTTCGAGCTCCGCGTCAAGCTGCGGCTTTGTCAGCGCGCCATAGGCAAGCGGTCTGTCAGCGGGGAGCTTCATCTCAAAGGGGATGCCGCGCTGGAGCACGACCTGCTTCAGAAACATGCTCACCGCATTGGACATGGGGATGCCAAGCTCGCCCAGAATCTGCTCGGCCTGTTCCTTTAAATCGGGCTCTACCCGGGCGAATATATTCGATGTTCTCGCCATGAAAATCCCATCCTTTCACTGACAAGTATAACCGATTTGCATGCGAAATGCAAGCGGTTCGCCGATATTTTATAAAAAACAGACCCGGCGGCCCGCCGGGTCTGTTTTTGGCTTTGTCTCACTCCACGCGAATGATGTAGCCTTCCTTCCGGGGCTTGGGGTCGGGGGTCTCGTCGGGATAGCCCAGGATGCAGTTGCCGACGCCGGTGTATTCCTCCGGCACGCCCCATTTCTTTTTCAGGGCCCGGCCCTCGGGGCTGTTGAAGGACTCCTCCGCCCGGTCTATCCAGCAGGAGCCCAGGCCCAGGGCATGGGCGGCGTTGAGCATATTGCCCATGATGAGAGCGCCGTCCTTCTTCCCCTGTGCCCAGGAGCTGTCTCCGAACACCACCACCACGATGGGGGCCCCATAGAAGGGGTCGTCGTCCCGGCCCATGACGGCGGCGTTCATGCGGGAGATGGCGTCCCGCTCCTCCTTGTTGGTGACGGCCACGATGCAGGCCCGCTGGGCCCCCATGGCCGTGGGTGCATAGACACCCGCCTCCAGGACGGCGTCCAGCTCCTCCCGGGTGATGGGCTCGGGCTTATACCTGCGGATGGCGCGGCGCGTCTTCAGGCTTTCCAGTACTTGATTCATTGATATTTCTCCTTTCCTGCGCCCGGCACCGGGCGCACACATAAAATAGTTTGAGGTCGTAGCCGGTGATGCCAAGGCCCGCCGTCAGGGGGTCAAGCAGTCCCTCCGGCATGGTCATATCCTCCACCCGGCCGCATTCCTGGCATATCAGATGGGGGTGGGGGCGGCTGTTCCGGTCATACCGGGCCGGGGCGCAGGGCATTTCCAGCCGCTGAATCTTCCCCTCCTCGGCCAGGATGCCCAGGTTCCGGTACACCGTTCCACGGGCAAGAGAGGGCATCTCCGCTCTGGCGATATCGAAGATCTCCTCCGCCGTGTGATGCTCCGGCGCACGGGAGATAATGTCATAGACGAGCTTTCGCTGCCGTGTCATAGGGCCCCTCCTTTTAGGATTGATTCTTATTCTATTGTACCACATTCCGGAGGGATGTCAATACCGCGCCTGTCAATTCAGGGTGTTCCCGTTGATTTCAAACAGCTCCCGGATGCGGTCCCGGAGGGGGATATTCTCCGGCTGCTCCAGGGACGGGTCCCGGGCCAGGGTGTCCTGAGCCTCCTGCTGGGCCTGCTTCAGCACCCGCATATCGGCGGAGAGATCGGCGATGTGCATTTCCGGCAGGCCGTGCTGCCGGCTGCCGAAAAAGTCTCCCGGACCCCGGAGGCGCAGGTCCTCCTCCGCGATTTTGAAGCCGTCGCCGGTTTTGGTCATGATGGCAAGGCGGGCCCGGGCCTCCTCCGTCTCCCCGTCGGAAAACAGGACGCAGTAGCTCTTATGCTGTCCCCGGCCCACACGGCCACGGAGCTGATGGAGCTGGCTCAGGCCGAAGCGGTCCGCGTTCTCCACGATCATCAGCGCGGCGTTGGGGATATCCACCCCCACCTCTATGACCGTGGTGGAGACCAGGATATCCAGCTCCCCGGCGGCGAAGGCGGCCATGACCGCGTCCTTCTCTTTGGCCTTCATGCGGCCGTGGACGCAGCCCACCCGCAGGTCCGGGAACACCTCCGATTGCAGGGTTTTTGCATAGCTCTGGGCGCTTTTCACGGTGGGGGGCAGCTCCTCGCTTTCCTCCACCATGGGGCAGACGATGAACACCTGCCGCCCCTCCCCCACCAGACGGCGGACAAACCGCCATATCCGGGGGCGCATATCCTCCCCCACGGCGAAGGTATCCACCTTCTGGCGGCCGGGGGGCAGCTCGTCCAGGACGGAAACATCCAGGTCGCCGTAGATAATGAGCGCCAGGGTCCGGGGGATGGGCGTGGCGGACATGACCAGGGTATGGGGCTTATCCCCCTTCTCCGCCAGGGCTCCCCGCTGGGCCACGCCGAAGCGGTGCTGCTCATCCGTGACCACCAGGCCCAGGTCGAAAAAGGTGACCCCGCCGCTTATCAGGGCATGGGTGCCCACGGCCACGTCCGCCTGGCCCAGAGAGAGAAGGCCGTTTACCTGCCGCTTCTGGGCGGCGGTCATGGAGCCGGTCAGCCTGACCACCCGTATGCCCATGGGCTCCAGCAGCTGGGACAGGGTGGCGAAATGCTGCTCCGCCAGTATCTCCGTAGGGGCCATGAAGGCGGCCTGGCAGCCGTTTTTCACCGCAAGCCATATGAGGGCCGCCGCCACCAGGGTCTTGCCGCTGCCCACGTCTCCCTGGAGCAGCCGGTTCATGGGGACGCCGGAGGTCATATCCGCCGCCGCCTCCCGGACGGCCCGGCGCTGGGCCTCCGTGGGCGCAAAGGGCAGGGCGGCCCAGAACTCGTCCATAGGCAGGGCCTGCATCGCCCGGCCCGGCTCCCCCGTCCGCTTCTCCCGGAGCATGGCCAGGGCCGCGCCCAGAACGTACAGCTCCTCGAACACCAGCCGCTCCCGGGCCTTGTCCAGGGCCTGTTCGTCCCGGGGGAAGTGGATGTTCTCGTAGGCATAGGGGGCCTGGGCCAGCTTCAGCCGCCGGCACAGCTCCGGGGGCAGGATATCCGGCATCCGGCTGCCGCAGCCGGCCAGGGCCTGCTCCATGGCGCTTATCATCAGCTTCTGGGGCACGCCGGCGGTCAGCCGGTATATGGGCAGGATGCGGCCGGTGACCACGCCCTGCCGGTCCTCCCGCTCGAAGACGGGATTGGCCATGGCGCGCCGCCGGCCCTGCTCCGTGACCCGGCCATAGAAGATATAGGTCGCCCCGGTCTCCAGCTGGCTGCGCAGATAGGCCTGGTTAAACCAGGTGATCTCCAGAGAGCCGCTGTCGTCCACGGCCCGGAGCTTTAAAAGCTCCATTCCCTTGCGGACATATGACGCCACCGGCGGGGCCGCCGCCATGGCCCGGACGCACACGGGGATATCCAGCGGCGCGTCCTTGATGGCGCAGATCGTCCGCCGGTCCTCATAGGCCCGGGGAAAATAGCTCAGCAGGTCCCGCAGGGTGTGTATGCCCAGCTTCTCCATGGCCTTGGCGCGGGTCTCCCCCACGCCCTTTAAGTATCTTATGTTGTCATTCAATCCAGCCATGCTTTGATTTTATCACGGACTGTGTTAAAATACAAATATGGATATTTTGCTAGTCGTGATTCTGACGGGCGGCGCCAGCCGCCGGATGGGCCGGGACAAGGCGGCGCTGCCCCTGGACGGGCAGACCATGGCCCTGTCCCTGGCAGAAAAATACAAAGGCCTCGGGTCGGTGTGCTTCTCCGTGGACCGGCGGGACCGGTTCCCCGCCGGGCCCTATGGCCAGCTCATAGACCGCTATCCCGGACGGGGACCTCTCAACGGCATCGTCTCCGCCTTTTCGGAGCGGGAGGAGGATATGCTGCTCCTGACCGCCACGGATATGCCCGCCGCCAGGCCGGAGGCGGCCCTGTATCTCCGGGAGCGCATCGGGGACCATGAGGCATGCCTGTTCCGGGGCCAGCCCCTGTTCGCCCTGTATCGCAGAAGCTGCCTGGCCCCGGCCGTGGAGTGTCTGGAAGTGGGGCGGCCCTCCTTCCACGCCCTGCTGGAGCGGATAGACGCCCTGGTGCTGCCGCCGGAGGACGAGGAGATGTTCCTGAATCTGAATACTCCGGCGGAGTATGACGCGTTCATAAACCGGCGGGAGCGGTCATAGGATGTACCAAAATCCAAATGGACCCGGAGGTATATCCTGTGACCAGACTGAAGACCATGCTTACGAGACACCGCAGGCTGGCGGGGGCGATCGTCCTTGCCCTTGCGGTGGCTGCCATTTTCTGGGCGGTGAACAGCCCCGCCATCGTGGGGGCCTCCGCATCGGCCAGGGAGCTGCCCATCTATTATGTCCAGCGGGACAACAAGGCCGTGGCCCTGACCTTCGACGCCGCCTGGGGCAACGAGGACACCCAGGAGCTGATCGATATTCTGAACTCCTATGGCGTGAAGGCCACCTTTTTCCTGGTGGGCGAGTGGGTGGACAAATACCCGGAGAGCGTTCAGGCCCTGTATGACGCGGGGATGGAGCTGGGGAATCACTCCGACGATCATCCCCACATGGCCTCCCTCTCCCAGAAGGAGATCATGGATGAGGTCTCCCTTTGCAGCAGCAAGATCGAGGCTATCACCGGCGGGGAGGTCGCCCTGTTCCGCTGCCCCTATGGGGAGTATAACGACGAGGTAATCACCACCATTGAGGACATGGGGCTGTATCCCATCCAGTGGAACGTGGACTCCCTGGACTGGAAAGGCCTGAGCGCGGCGGAGATATACGACCGGGTCACGACCCGGGTGGTGCCGGGGAGCATCGTGCTGTTTCATAACGCCGCCGAGCACACCCCGGAGGCGCTGGGGGATATCATCGAATACCTGCTGGCCAACGGCTATGA
This sequence comes from Oscillospiraceae bacterium, assembly GCA_021203045.1. Classification (GTDB taxonomy): domain Bacteria; phylum Bacillota; class Clostridia; order Oscillospirales; family Oscillospiraceae; genus CAJOIG01. The sequence goes on from JAJQBY010000060.1 coordinate 8,749, forward strand.
AATCGTCACCGTGTCCGAGCTGCTCCTGACCGGGGCGTATGAGATCGACAATAACGGGATGATGTACGCCGCCGGCGCGTGAGACCTACTCTCCCACATCCTGCTGGGCGCTGTCGCCCAGCAGGATGTGCAGATAGTCCCGGCGGCTGTAGAGAATACGGTCTACATAGACATCGCTGCCGGAGACACGGTAAAATATCATATAGCTGCCGCTGATGAGAAAGCGATAGTCCTCGTCCACATCGGCGGTGGAGGACAGAGGCGCGCCGCTCTCGGCGAAATCTGCAAGCTGTCGAATCGCCTGCGTGATCTTCCTCGCAGTAGAAAGCGCAGCCTGCGGGTTTTCCAGCTTGCCGGAAATGTAGCCCTTGATCTCGCGCAGGTCGTCCTGTGCCTCAGGCGTCAGATGTATCTCATTCAAGTGTGAGCCCAAGATTTGCCTCCACTTCCTCCAGCGTCAGCCAGCCTTCGGTCTCGCCGGAGCGGCGGCCCTTGGCAAGCTCGTTCATCAGGCGGATGGTCGCCCGGGCCTTTTCATAGTCGTCGATGTCCACGATGGCGTACCGGCCCCGGCCGTTTTTCGTCAGAAAGACCGGCGCGTCCTCCGTCACCTCATGGAGCACCTCGGTATAGTTGCGCAGGTCGGAGATGGGTCTGATGTTTGGCATAGCTGTCGTCCTCCTTTTTGAGTATATGAATAGTATATCCCATCATGCTGTAAAATTCAACCGCGAATTTTACAGCATATTTCATCCATCCCCGATTGAAATAGGCGGGCGGGTGTGATACAATCGGGACAGGAAAAAATAAGGAGGCCCTGATATGATCGTATTGCGCGGCGGGACCGTCGTCTCCTCCCATGGCCTGGAGCGGCGGGACGTATATATGGACGGGGATAGGCTGGCGGCCGGAGGGCAGGCGGACGAGGTGGTGGACGTATCGGGCTGCCTGCTGTTCCCCGGCTTCATCGACAGCCACACCCATCTGGATATGCCGGTCTCCGGCACGGTGACGGCGGACGATTTCGCCTCCGGCACCGGGGCCGCCATCGCCGGGGGCACCACCGTCATTCTGGATTTCGCCACCCAGGACCGGGGCCATACCCTGGCGGAGGCCCTGGACGTATGGCACGGCCGGGCGGATGGGCGGTGCGCCTGCGACTATGGGTTCCATATGGCCGTGACCGACTGGAACAGCGCCACCAGGCGGGAGCTGAAGGACATGGCCGCCGCCGGGGTCACCAGCTTCAAGGCATATATGGCCTATGACAACCTGCGGCTGGACGATCAGGCCCTGGGGGAGCTGCTGGCCTGCACCGGGGAGCTGGGAGCCTGGCTCGGCGTCCACTGCGAGCTGGGCGACCGGGTGACGGAGCGGGTCTCCGCCCTGCTGGGCCGGGGGCTGACCGGCCCCCAGTGGCATCCCGTATCCCGGCCGAACGATGTGGAGGGGGACGCGGTGGCCCGGCTGCTGGCCCTGGCCGAAGCCAACGGCGGCCTGCCCTGGGTGGTCCATCTCTCCACCCGGGAGGGCCTGGCGGCCATAGAAAAGGCCCGGGGCGCGGGCCGGCGGGTGCTGGTGGAGACCTGCCCCCAATATCTGACGCTGACGGAGGAGCTCTATTCCCTGCCGGATTTCGCCGGGGCCGGATACGTCTGCTCCCCGCCCCTGCGCTCCGCCCAGGACCGGAACGCCCTGTGGCGGGCGGTATCCGCCGGGGAGATCGACATCCTCTCCACCGATCATTGCAGCTTCAACCTCCACGGACAGAAGGAGCTGGGCCGGGGAGACTTCTCCCGCATACCCAACGGCCTGCCGGGGATAGAGCAGCGGCCCGCTCTTATATGGACCTGCGGCGTATCCGCCGGGCGCATCGGGCCGGAGGATATGTGCCGGATGCTGTCGGAGGCCCCGGCCAGGGCCTTCGGTCTGTGGGGCCGGAAGGGGGCCCTGGAGCCGGGCTTCGACGCGGACGTTGTGGTATGGGACCCCGCTTATCGGGGAGCCGTCCGGGCCGGGACCCAGCAGATGCGCTGCGACTACTCCCCCTGGGAGGGGTATCCCCTGACCGGCCGGGCCAGATCCGTATATCTCCGGGGCCGAAAGACTGCGGAGAACGGCCGGTGCATCCGCCCCGGGGGCGGGCAGTATCTCCGCCGGGCCAGCGCCCTGACGGAATGAAGGGAGGCGCTGTAATACGCTTCGCACAACGAATACCTTCCGCTGCCGGTATACGAGGGCATCAGCGCTGATGGGAGACGATCCAGCGAAGCAGCTCCTCAAAGCCGCACTGACCGGCGGCGAGGCGGAGAAATATATCGGCAAGCTCCTCCTGGGTGTAGGCAAGCTCCACGTTGTTCAGAGCGAGAAATACCAGCATGGCGTGAGCCCCAATGCGCTTGTTCCCGTCTATGAACGCATGGTTCTTCACCAGGCCATAGCCCAGCCGGGCCGCCTTCTGCTGGATGGAGGGGTATGCCTCCGTGCCGCCGTAGCTCTGGAAGGGGGCGCTGAGGGCGGATTCCAAAAGCCCCTGGTCCCGTATGCCGCCGCTGCCGCCTGTTTCACAGATCAGCATCTCATGCAGCGCGACGATCTGCGCCGTAGTCAGCCGTATCATTTTGCCAGCTCCTCATAGGCGGCACGGTTTTGGGCTATCAGACGCTTTGAGACGGCGAGAACGTCCTCGTCCCGGGCCAGCTGCTCCGCCTCGGCGGCGCTGAACTCTATGAGAAGATACCGGGGGGCGTTGTTTTTCAGGATGACCACCGGGCCGCCCTCGTCCACCATCCGGGCCACCCGGGAAAAATTCTGATTGGCCTCCGTGATGGAGACAAGATTATTTGTGTTCACATTCATAGGGTTGCTCTCCTTTCGATGGTGGTATTAGTATACACTGATATTAGGAGAAATTCAACCTATTTCCCACAGGGCGGGGGCATTCCCCCGTTACCATCCACACACATAAATAAAGGAGGCGCTATGCCGATCGAGGTGATACAGGGGGTGCTGATCCCCTTTCTGGGCACCGTGCTGGGGTCCGGGTGCGTGTTTTTCATGAGAGGGGCCATGAGGCAGGGCCTGCAGCGGGCCCTGACCGGGTTCGCCGCCGGGGTGATGGTGGCGGCCTCCATATGGAGCCTGCTGATTCCCGCCATGGAGCAGGCGGCGGACATGGGCCGGTGGGCCTTCCTGCCGGCAGTAGTAGGCTTCGGTGCGGGCATGGCCTTTTTGCTGCTGCTGGACAGGCTCATCCCCCATCTGCACATGAACAGCGAGGAGACGGAGGGGCCCAGGACCGGCCTTTCCCGCCGGGTCATGCTGGTGCTGGCCGTGACGCTCCACAATCTGCCGGAGGGCATGGCCGTGGGCGTGGTATACGCCGGGTGGATGAGCGGCAACGAGAGCATAAGCCTGATGGGGGCGCTGGCCCTGGCCCTGGGTATCGCCATCCAGAACTTCCCGGAGGGGGCCATCATCTCCATGCCCCTGCGGGCGGAGGGGATGAGCAGGCCCCAGGCCTTCGCCGCCGGGGCCCTGTCCGGGGCGGTGGAGCCGGCGGGGGCGCTGATCACCATCCTGGCCGCCAGCGCGCTGGTGCCCGCCATGCCATATCTGCTCAGCTTCGCAGCCGGAGCCATGCTCTATGTGGTGGTGGAGGAGCTGATACCGGAGATGTCCGCCGGGAGCCACTCCAACATCGGCACCATATGCTTCGCCGTGGGCTTCGCCCTGATGATGGCCCTGGACGTGGCGCTGGGATAAGGAGGATACTATGGAGAAAAAGGAAAAGGCCCAGGGCTTCCAATACGCCTTTACCCCATCGGAGCTGAAGGCCCTGCTGTTCCGGTCGAGGAAATGCCCTCTGTGCGCGGAGCGGCTCATAAGGGAAAGGACCTGCGAAAGAGTCATGGGCCGGGATGTCAATTCCCGGTCAGACCCGTTCTTTATCCCCAACGCCCGGGTCAACCGCTACGGATACATCTTCCGGTGCCGGAAATGCGGCCGGACATTTACGCTCCGGGAGTTTGCGGAAAAGCGCTGAGCGCCGGCAGGCGAACGCGCAAGCCTGCGGATTGACAAGGGGCGCGGGGATGTGGCATAGTGGGGGTACGGCGGGTCGCCGCTGTGGTTTGGCCTGTAAGGAATTGATACCTTCCAATTACTCTTAAAACCGTTTGGAACTTTGTATTTTTCTTACCTCTAAGGGATTGATACCCAAGGAAAGCCAGCAAGTTAACAAGGATAAAGTATTTTCTTACCTATAAGGGATTGTTACATTATCACGAGGGCGGCGGATTGCGTGTAGTCCTCTAGCATTTTCTTACTTATAAGGGAAAAACAAAAAAATCCCCTGACCGTTGGTCGGGGGATTTTTATATCACGGGGCGGGATTATTGGGGGGCTCTCCCATATGGGGCGGTTATCATATGTCGCCCAGGAGAAAATCGGCCAGATGCATGATGCGGACGCCGTTTACGTTGCCGGAGGCCAGATCGTCCAGGGTGACGACGTATTTGGGGTAATGGTCCCGTATCTTCAGAAGGTTCCCGAGCTCCCGGTCGGAGCTCTCGGGCAGCTGACGGCAGACCTGGACATAGATGCGCTCATCCTGCCGCATGGCCACAAAGTCGATCTCCCGGGTCTCGTTTTTCCCGATATAGACCTGATAGCCCCGCCGCCGAAGCTCAAAATAGACGACGTTTTCCAGCATGGAGGCGATGGAACGGGGGTCGAAGCCCATGACGCAGTATTTCAGGGACGGGTCCGCCAGATAAAACTTCTCCTGGGTCTTCAGCACAGCCTTCCCCTGCAGGTCATACCGCTGGCAGCGGTAGATGACGAACGCCTTTTCCAGCCAGGTCAGATAATTGTATACCGTCTCCACGGACAGGGACCGCCCCTCGCCTTTCAGGAATCTGGCGATGGCGTTGGCGGAAAAGGTCTTCCCCACGTTTTCCACGATATACCGCACCACCCGCTCGAACAGATCGAAATGGACGACTCCGTGCCGCCGGACAATATCGCCGGTGATGACGGAGCTGTATATCCCCTCCACAATCTGATAAGCGGACCGCTGGTCAAACCGGCCAAGGGCCACGATGGGAAAGCCGCCCATCCGCAGGTATTCTTTCAGAAGCTCCCTTGCGGGGCGGGCCTCCGGCTCCCGGAAGGTGAGATACTCCGCAAAGGACAGGGTATAGACCGGGATGGAGATATACCGCCCCGTCAGATAGGTGGATATCTCCCCGGCCATGAGCCGGGAATTGGAACCGGTCACATAGATATCCGTGCTCCCATCCTCCAGCAGGCTGTTAACGGCCTTCTCCCAGCCGTCCACCTCCTGCACCTCGTCCAGCAGGAGATAATAGCGGCCGGGGCCGGTGATACGCTCCCTGATGGCCCGGTACATCTCCCTGTCGGTCATATCCCCCTCCAGCTCCTCCGAGGTATAGCGCATATGGATGATGTGCTCCGGCGCGACGCCGCTTTGGAGCAGATCGTCCCGCAGCATCTCCAGGATGGTGGATTTGCCGCTGCGCCGTATCCCCGCCAGCACCTTGACCAGCGGGATATCCCGATATGTTCTCAGAGCCTCCAGATATCGCGGTCGGATGACCATGATACCGCCTCCCTTCCTCTTAGGGATAGTATACCAAAAAACCTTCCGGATTTCAAATGTTTTTACTTGTGAATCGTAAAAACTTATATAATTTTCAGCCAACTTCCGAAAGCGGGAGTAAATACTTAAAATTATGGATTGACATGGCATATCTTGATGTGGTACAGTGTAAGCACAACAATTTGTTGTTGTGTTTTCTTACCTCTAAGGGATTGATGCCCGAATAGCCCAGTATTTAATCATGGTAACCAGCAATACGGTGTTTTCTTACCTCTAAGGGATTGATACATTTTCCATCCAAGTCACGCTACTAAGAAGAAGTATTTTCTTACCTCTAAGGGAAAAACAAAAAAACCCCTGACCGGTGGTCGGGGGATTTTTATATATACCGGGGCGCAACAGGGCGCCCCCGGGGCGGGGGCCCTGGGGGAGCCGGGGTATATGGGGCTTCGGGGATTACGAGGCTTCGCCGCTGGCGGAGGTGCTGGCCTCGCCGGAGGCGGAGCTGGTGGAGGACTGGGTGGCCTCCAGAGGCTCGGCGAACACGATGGTCACGTTGCCCACGGTGGTCTCCTCCGTGACGGCCTCGCCGCCCACGGTCAGGCTGTAATACACGGACAGGGTCACGGGCTCCTCCGCAGAGAGCTGGTCAAGGCTCTCCAGCACCAGGTCGCCCACGCCGCAGTCGGCGGTGATGGTCCAGGTGGAATCGGCGTCGAAGGTCAGGTTTGCGTTCTGCATCCAGTTGACGGTCTTGCCGGTCCACTCGGAGTTATAGAAGTAGGCGTTCACGGTGGAGGGGCCGGAGCCGGCGTCGGGGCCGGTCATGGTGACGAGCTCGGCGACGTAGATATCGCCCACCAGCTCGGTGGTCTCATCGCTCTCGCCGGTCAGGTCCCACTTGGTCTCGCTGTTCTGGTCATAGAAGTAGATGCTGCCGCTGCCGCCGTTATCGCCGGCCACCAGATAGTTGGTGGCGCCCTCGTCGGCATAGAGCTCATAGTTCTCGTTGACGAACAGGCAGCTGTGGACGGTGACGGGGGCGGTGCCGGTCAGGATGACGCAGGCCATGATCTCCCCGGTCTGAGGAGCGGTGGTCTTATCCTGGAACCAGTAGCTCTGGACGGTGGTCAGATCGTCGCCCCAGGTGCAGTTGGTCTTGTTCACAAACATGTTGAGCATGGGGGCGTTGACCATGCTGGTGTCGTCCGCCCAGGTCCAGTCCTCATAGATGGCGGCGTCCAGCTCCCAGGAGTCCTCATCGGAGCCCAGGTCATAGAAATCATAGGCGTCCGGGTCGAAGGAGCAGATGATGCGGCTGTTATAGGCCTCTACGCCGATCCAGGTGCCGCTGCCGCCGGAGCGGGTCTTGATGCCGGATACGCCCTCCAGGTCGCAGTTGAAGGCGAAGATATAGCCGTTGGAGGCGGAGCACAGGGCCGCGTCCATATTGGAGTGGAGGGAGGAGTTATACACGAACACATAGCTCTCGTCCCCGCCGATGGAGTAGACGCCCGCGCAGCCCCGGCCATAGGTGGTGGCGGAAATGCGGTTCGCGACGATGACGCCGCCGCCGGTATCGGTGGTGAGGGCGGTGCCGGTCTCGTCCGCAGTGACAAGGATGGCGATATCCTCATCCTCCACCTCGGAGAACACGGGCTCGGCATAGGCGTTCCAGTCCTCGGTGAGCTCGGTGCGCTGGGCGGTGCCCAGGTCCAGGCCGGGACGCTCGTCCACCAGGGTCAGCAGGGTCTCATAGTCGATGATGGGCTGGCCGTCCTCATCGATGAAATCGTCGGCGTTCAGGGCGATCTTGCCGCCCATGCCCACATAGAAGCCATGGCCGCCGGAGGAGCAGCCGAAGTACCGGCCGCCGTATACATAGGCGGTGCCGCCGGCCACAGCGTAAAGCACGTTCTCCGTGCCCACGATGGTGGGGTCGTTCAGGATGACGGAGCTGTCGTCCGTGCCGAAGTCGATGTCCTCATAGGAGGAGATGCTGTAGTCCGTGGAGTTGCCGCCGTCCACCAGGACAGCGGAGCCCAGGCCGTAGAAGTTCGCGGCTTCAGAGGGGCCGTAGGCGATGGTGTTGTTGCAGGAATAGAGGTTATTGACGGTGACGGTCTCGCCCGCCTGGACCATCAGGGTGGCAACGTCGCCCTGGATGACCTGGTCCTCTCCGTCTACCACATGCTCATAGGCCCGCTCCCACTCAAAGTTCGTGGTGGCGCCGTCGATGGTGTCGCCCATGGATTTATAGAGGTAGCAGGTGTAGATGTGGAAGTCGCCGGGCCGGGGGCCGTTTGAGTAGCTGTGGACATAGTTATAGAGGCGGATGAGGTCATAGTCCTCGCCGTATACCAGGCCCTCCGTCTCATAGACGGCGTTGATGATCTGGGCCTTGGTGGAATAGCGGACGTTCTGGGTGATGTAGATCATCTCATAGAGGCAGCCGTCCACGGCGTAGGTGGTGCCGGTCTCCACGCCCATGGTGGAGATATATTTGTTGGTGCCCTCGCCGTCCACGTCCTCGACCTCGTCGAACACGTCCTCGGGCAGCTCGACGCCCTCGGCCACGGCCCCGTCGATGATGGAATCGGAGGGCACGTCCACGGTGGCGGCGGCAGCGGCGGCGGCGTATACGTCGATGGCCGCCTCGTCCTCGTCCTCAGAGGCGGCGTAGACGGTCAGGTCCACGTCCGCCAGGGCTGCGGGGACGTTATAGACCGCGCCGTCGATGGTGACGGTCTCCATCTCCGTGAGGTCGATCTCATGGCCGGTGGCCTCGCCCATCTCCTGGGCGGCGGGGCATACGGCCGCATAGAAGGTGCCGCCGCAGCTGGCCAGAGCCGTCTCCGGCAGGTCGGTCAGGGTGGAGGGAAAGCTCCAGCCGGGGGTCCGGTTCAGGTCATAGAAGGACCCGGAGGCGATGCTCTCCACCCCCTCGGGGATGAGCACCCAGCCGGAGGCGTTGGTGATGACGGCGGTGCCGTTGGCGCCGATGGCGGTCACGGGATAGCCCCCCAGCTCAGCGGGGAACAGAATGACCTCCGCGGCCTTGATAGCGTCGCTGGTGGAGACGATGGTGGCCTCCCCGTCCGAGACGGTATAGTACCAGCCGCCGTAGACATAGACCTCCCCCTCCTGGGCGTCGTCCTCTGTATCGGCGGAGGCCATGGCCTCCTCCACCAGGGACGCCAGATCGGGGTCGTCGATGGTCAGGTTCACCGTGTAGCCGGACAGAGCCAGAAGCATGGCTCCCATCAGCAGCAGGGCGATCAGCTTGCGAAATTTCATATAGCGCTCCTTTCCTTTCCATGGTCAATTGTTTGACCAAAACATTGTAATTATACCATGGTTCGGGCGCTATGACAAGATGGGAACGCGAGATTTTACCGGGAGGATGCGCTATCCCTCTGGCTTTGCCGGAAGGATTGAAAATAATCACTGCATCCGCATTTCTGTTGTCTCTGGCGCTGACCTACATTTTCAAGCATATACCTGTTCTGCGAATTCCGGTCTAGAGGAGCCGATCACAGTTTTTGCAGATAATTTTCCCTGCCGTAGAATACGCGCATGATACTGACCGTTTTCCTTTGCTCGTCCGCCTTGTACAGCAGGACATAATTTTTAATCAAAGCCTTCCGGTAACCCAGCGCATGCAGTCTGAGGTCGCGGCACAGCTCATACATCAGGGGCATTTGCTCCAATGCGGCATAGCATTTTTCGACCTCGCCGATAAAGGCTTTGGCCGCCGCGGGATTGGCAAGGGTGGCTGTGATATACTTTAAAATATCGTCCAGGTCCCGGGCAGCGGCCGTCGTCTCCACTATCTTAGAGGCCATACTTTGCCCTTAACTCCTTCAGGTGTGTGCGCCCGTCCCTTACACTGCCCTCCCGGACGTCCTCCTCCGCCTCCTCCAGCTTTGCATAGACATCCAAAAGCCACATCCGCTCCTCATAGGTCTTCATGCTCATAATGACCATGTCGCCATAGCCGTTCTTTGTGATATACACCGGCTCCTGGGTCTCGTTGCACATCTTGGAGATAGCAGCCGTGTCCTTCAGATCCCTGATCGGTATGATATATGGCATAAAACCAGCTCCTTTCATGTCCTTATTGTATCACAATTATGGGATAAATACAAGGGGACGGTCCTTCACCCCCGCCGGAGGCGGAGGGCTTTGCGGGCGTGGGCCAGGGCGATCAGGTTCTCGCCGGTCTCGGAGCGGACGAGAAGGGTCTGCCAGCCCTCCGCGTCCGGGGCGGAGAGGGCGATATCGCACCAGTGGGCCTGAAGGTCCAGGCCCAGGATCAGGGCCAGAGGCTCCCCCGCCTCCCGGCGGCGGAAAAGGGCCAGGGCCTCCTCTCCCCCGGCGGCGGCCACCTGCTCCCCGGGCAGGAGCAGCTCTGCCTCCGCCAGGGCGGTCAGGGCCGCGGCCGCGTCGCCTCCCTCCGCCAGGGCCATATACCGGCGGCGCACCGGTCCCTCCTCCGTCCAGGGGGTGTGGGGGAAATATTTCTTTTGCAGGGCCTGCTGCTCCTGTTCGGTCATGTTCGATTTCCTTTCTTTGCCGGGTTTATGAAAAAAATCCGAAATATATACGTTTATTAATTGACAAAACTCGGCCTTGGTTGTATGATTTGGTTGTGAGCCGGCGTATTATTTTTCCTGGCCACGACGGACGGCATTAAGGTTTCCAACACTCTTTCTGTCAAAAAACATTTAGCGGCCACTCCTCTTTTTCTCTCTCTTGTTTTTATCCCTTTTTTCAGCAAACGCTTTTCTCCACCCTGGCGTTTGCGACCCGTTTTTTCTGTTCACGAACGAATTTTTTCGGCCGCTTCTCTTCCCACAAAATTCCTCTTTTTTGTAATCATATTCCGTGCCGTCCGTTTTACCGCCCGAAAGGCCCCCCTTTCGGGCGGTTTTTTTGGCCGGTGTCCGTCCGGTCTATTATACATCCCGTCGGCGGAATGCGCCAGAGGGGATGAAGGGTTTTGGATGATGGGGCGGTTGACAGGGGCTGGATAAATCCATGACTATATGATACAATGGCCGCAGCGGAGGCGGATTTGGGGCAGGCAGCACGCTGAAAACCTATGTGATTATAAAGATAAGGGGTACCCATATGATTGAAAACGCCAAAATTATAGAGAGCAAAAAATCTGACCTGCTGGATATTTTTGTTACAGAGGCAGACAGAAAAGGTACCGACATTCTGGCCATGTCAGATTTTTTGACCGTTTCTATCGACAAAACCATAGCAGAAATAGAAATAAACACTACGTGGACGGTGTATCATCATGTGGAAGGATTCATTGGAGAAATCGCAGCTGCCATAAAAAGCGGATTTGATATATCCAAAATTGGCATACTTGTTGCAGACCGTTCGCATTTTAGCCAGGAAATTCTTGATGGGCTGAAATCTGGTATTTACCATGTGGGGCAGTCAAAGGAAGTAGCAGGTAATCTTAGACCGGCCATTTTAGATTCGAACGAACAGCTCGTGAAGTTCTTTACTCTCAAAAAAGCAATAGACCCTACAGCCGTGCTGTCAGATATCTCATCATTGACAATGCAATCTTCGCTTCATCGAATATCCAAGCAAATCGAAGAAATTGCGCAAGCCGTACAGGGCATAATCAACTCTATGCGCTGTGAGAACCTGAGCAACAGGTTTATCTATGCACGAGACAAAATTATGCAAGCAGCCCTTGCATCTGAAGAAGACTGCGATACCCTGCTTAAGGAGGCAGATACATATTTATTGGAGGGGCTTGGTGCTTTGTATACGGATACTAACAACCAGGTCAAGTCCTTAGCGGCACGAACGGGTCCTTTTGCCAATATTAAAGCCATCGATACAGCACTCTCGTATATTAATGAAGACATGAAAATGATTCCAAAATATGTAGGGATGAGAGCGTATCTTTTTAATTATAGAGGACAAACTGCAAATTTAATGCGCATTCTTGGAGACTACAAAGATTTTCTGCAAACCTTGGCCGAAAGAAAAATAGATGGCAAATATACAGCATTGGAAACAATCCATAGAAACTACCCGTATAAAAAAACGAATATGGATTTTTGGCTGGAAAGTCCAATGCAAATGATCAAGGCAATAGATTCATATGAAATACTATTGGAACAGAAAGATAAAGATATTTTTTATATAGATGCGGAGGATCACAATGAGTAAAGAGGAAAAAAAGCGTCGTTGCAAAACATGCGGTAAGCTATTGCTCGACGAAAAGCTGCCATTTTGCAGACGCTGTATTCTTGAGGGACGCAATAGGGTTGGAAAGCTAGGAGGAGCAATCGGAGCAATCGCAATAAGTCTTGTCACTATAGTGGGAGCGCTATCTCAGAACATAGGTTCCGACGATAATACATGAACAGCTTTATGATTTAAAAACGGAGGCATGGCGCAATGGCTGATCTGACGCCGTACGACGGGCAGTTTCAACAGATCGTTTCGATTATAGAATCTGCAAGGGAACGGGCATACCGCAAGGTAAATGAAGAACTGATTACAATGTATCGAGACATAGGCAAATACATCAGCAAGCAATCTGAGAACACCGCGTATGGCGATGCCTTTGTGCAGAAGCTGGCAGATTTCTTTGCTGAAAACTATCCTGATCTGAAGGGCTTCAACCGCCGGGGCCTTTACAGAATGAAGCAATTTTATGAGCTATACAGGGACGAGGAAAAAGTGTCAACACTGTTGACACAATTGAGCTGGTCGAATCATCTGAAAATCATGTCAGCCTGCAAAACGATGGATGAGCGCATTTTCTATATGAATATGTGCATCAAGGAAAAATACAGCGCAAGAGAGCTTGCACGGCAGATCGACAGCTGTTACTACGAGAGGTATATGTTGTCCCAAAAGCCGCTGCCGCCAGCCGCTGAAGAAGCACGAAAAGCGACCGGCAATGTTTTTCTCGATAGCTACGTTCTTGATTTTCTTGATGTACCTGGTGCGGTATCGGAGCATGACTTACAAAAGTCTATCGTACGAAATCTGAAAAACTTCATTCTTGAGATAGGCAGGGATTTTACGTTTATCGGAGAAGAATATCGTGTGCAGGTAGGAAATCACGATTATTATATCGATCTGCTATTTTATCACAGAGGGCTTTCCTGCCTGGCAGCCTTTGAACTGAAGATAGGTGAATTCAAGCCGGAGTATGTGGGCAAGATGAATCTTTACCTGGAGGCTCTTGACCGGGAGGTGAAGAAGGAGAATGAAAACCCAAGCGTTGGGGTCATCCTTTGCGCAAGCAAGGATGACGAGGTGGTTGAATTTGCCCTGAGCCGCAGTCTTTCCCCCACGATGGTATCAGAGTACAATTTGAAATTGATAGACAAGAAGCTGCTTCAGAAGAAATTAAAAGAGTATATTGAGCTAGCGGAGGCGTGAGCCTCAAAAAAGAACAGAGAGGGACGGTTGCACCGGCGGCGCGGCCGCCCTTTTTTGCGCGGCCCCCCGTATCATCGCCCCCGGTATATAAAAATTCCCCGACCGACGGTCAGGGGATTTTTGTTTTTGGGGGGTGGTGGAGATGCCGATTGACCGGCGGGTGCGGCAGAGCGGTCAGGTGATAAGCCCTTGGAGGTAAGAAAACACGTGTTAGCTGGTAAATCCAGCCGCGAACCTAAAAGTATCAATCCCTTAGAGGTAAGAAAACACTTGTTAAAATGTTGTACGAAATTGACCTGATTGTCAAGGGGTATCAATTCCTTAGAGGTAAGAAAACACAACAACAAATTGTTGTGTTTACACTATACCATATCAAGATATGCCATGTCAATCCATAATTTTAAGTATTCACCCCTCAAAAATTTAGTCAATCTCCGGTTAACAGGGCAAAGTGACGCACTGCGGCGGGGGGACTTGGTATCCGTATATACCTGGTGCCGGTACGGGGGAAACCTCTCCGTCAGCGCCTGCGGCGCTGCCACCTCCCCTTTCAGGGGAGGCATCCGTAGTTGCAGTCTGGTGCATTGTAACGAACTACGGTACAGACAATCGTCTATCTAAGCCTCCCCTGAAAGGGGAGGGGGACCATGCGTAAGCATGGTGGAGAGGTTCCCGGCGCAGGCGTAGCCGTCCGCCGGGCCGTCCACTACCGTCACGTCACCGCCCGGCGAGGGATTTTGCCTGCTGGCTAGGCGCGGCGACGAAGGCGTACATCAGTACGTCGAGGAGCCGCAACGACGTCCAGCGGGCAAAGCCCCGCCGGGCCCCCGCTTTCAGCTCAGGGCGGCGATCAGGGCGGCCCAGGTTTTGGGGCCGCAGATGCCGTCTACCGTCAGGTTGTGATCGGACTGGAAGGCGCGGACGGCGGCGCGGGTGGCGGAGCCGAAGGAGCCGTCGGCGCCCTTGTCCCCGCAGTGGTAGCCAAGGGCCAGCAGGTAGGTCTGCATGGTATACACATCGGAGCCGGAGCTGCCGGTAGAGACCTGAGCGTGGGCGGCGGCGCTGTCCCCGGCGGCGATGGTGAGGCCCTCCGATTCGTCGGCGTTCACCGTGTCCTTCAGGGTCTGGCCCGTATAGACCCCGCTGACCGCCTCCTGATAGGCCTGATACCAGGCGTTGTAGGCCTGGGTGGAATAGGCCGTGCCCACGGGGAGAGCCAGGGTGTCCGCGATGTCCTCTGTCACATAGCCGTAGGCCTCCCACTTGGCCAGGGCGTTTTCATACTGGGTCTGGGCCGCCGCCTGCCGGTTTTCATAAGCCTGCTGGGCGGCGGACTGCTCGTTTTCGTAGTTATTCTGATAGATGGCGGCGGCGGTGGCGTTCAGATCGTCCAGGGCGTCCAGCTCGTCCACGGTCTGGCTCCGGGCGGCCAGATAATTTTCATAGGCCTGCTGATACAGGTCCGCCTTCTTATCCGCCGCCTGGGCGGCATAGTAATTCTTGGCCTGCTGTGCGGCGGCCACGGCCGCGGTGGAGGCCACCCCTCCCGTCTGGGCCGCGGCGGTGCCGATGGTGTCCGCATAGGCCCGCTGGCCCTCCCGGAGATAGGTCTTGCGGTAATCAGTCCAGAGGGCGTCCGCCTCGTCCGCGGAAAAGCTCTGGCTGAGAGCCTCCAGCAGACGCTCCGTCTCCTCCTGATACTGGCCGGTATAGGTCCCGCCGGTATCGGAGGCCCGGTCGTTCAGATAATACCCCGTGCCGGAGGCCCCGGCGGTATAGCCCCCATAGACGGAGCGTATCTGCTCCGCCCCGGCGTTTGCCAGGGTCCGGGCCTCCTCCGTGGTGGCGGCGGCATAGTCCTGCTTATAGGACAGCAGGCTCATCCCCGCGTCCGGGTTCGCCTGGGCCAGACGCAGGTCCGCATCGGAGAAGCTCTCCAGCAGCCCCGCCGACCGGGCCTTCTTTACAAAATCCTCATAGGTATAGGTATAGGATGCCATGGTCTCTCCTTTATTCGTCGTCTAATTGCTCCAGCAGATACAATATATATCTGTACTGCTCGCTGAGCTGGTATACATAATTGATGAGCTGTTCCAGCTTCTCCTCCTGGGTCTCGTGGCCGGTGAAGCCTATTTCAGTCGAGATCGGATATGACAAAGATATTCCTCCTGACGTTCGGGGCGGGTCTTTTGACCTCTGGACTTTGTTGGACCTCCTCGACGTACACACGGTACGCCTTCGTCGGTCCGCCTCGCCAGAGGCCAAAATCCCTCGCCCTGCATGATCTGGGGCGCAACCACTTTGCGCTCTGCATTATTTGGGACACCTTATCTCGTGCTGCCCGTATACGCTTCCTTACTCATCCCCCACAGCTTCCAGGGGCCGGTGGCGGTGAGCTTTACGCGGAAGCTGTCGCAGCGGCGGGGGACGAGGTGGAGGGTGCGGATGGAGCGGGGGGCGGATGAGACCGTGCCCGCCGGCTGCCAGTCGCCGCCGTCATAGCTGACGTACATTGACAGGGTATCCTCCACCTGGACGCGAAAATACAGCCGATTTATGCCTTGTCGCTCCACTCCGCCGCTGTAAAAGTCCGCAAATTCGCATTCGCTCCCCACCTTGTCCTCCAGGGTCCCGTTTTGGGTGCGGATGTGGCCGGTCTGCCAGAGGCTCCCGTCGGCGGCCAGAAAATACAGCTCCCCGGCGCACCAGGCGAAATCCAGGGCCTGAGTATCGTCCTCCCGGTGCCACAGGTCCAGCTGGGCGTCATATACATACAGGCTCCAGTCCTCCCCCTGACGGCAGGAGACATAATACTTCCGCCCGTCCGTGCCCGCCACCGCGTCCGCCCGGCGGGCCGGGCCAAGGGGCCGGTCGATCAGGGCGGGGACGCCGCCGGCATAGGCGGCGAAGCCTGCGGGGGAGCGATAATACAGGGTCTGCCCCACCACGGCGAAGCTCCGGTCGCTCCCCGCCTCGCAGCCCAGGGTCTCCGTATCCAGCAGCTGGAAGGCGGAGGGCTTGGAGCCGTAGACCCGATAGATATGGTTTTCCTTAAAGAGCAGGGGATAGCCCCCATAGGCGAAGGCCCCGGTGAAGGGGCCGCCGCTGCCCGCCTCCACGCTCCAGCAGCCGTCCGCCGTGCCGTCGAAGTTATACCAGACCCGGGGGTCCCCCAGGGCGGAGCAGTATATCTCCTGACCCGCCACGCCCCAGAGCCGGTTGTTGCACTGGCACAGGTATTCCAGATCGGGCGCCGGGCGGGTGACCAGGATGGTCCCCGGCTCGTCATAGTCGAGCCACGCCTCCTCCGTGAAGGTCACCGTGTCGTCCCCGAAGACCCCGTAGGATACGGTCAGGGCCGTCTCCGCCCCGGCGATCACGGCGGACATATCATAGGCCCCCCGGTAGTACAGGCAGTCCCCCTGGCTCATCTTCACCGGCAGGGTGAAGGTATAATACTCCTCCTCCCACAGCACGTTATAGTCCCCGGCGGACAGGCCCGCCTCCCCCACCGTATAGCACAGCTGGGTATCCAGGGTGAAGCTGTCGTCATAGAAATACAGGGCCGAGCCCGCCACCTCCCGGACCACCAGGGTCTGATCGTTCTCTCCGTGGACGGTGCAGCCGGATATGACGACCCCGTCCCCGGGGCGGAACACCCCGTCCAGCTCCGCCCCCTCCAGCACCAGGCAGTTGGCCTCTGTGGATATGCCGCTTGGGGCGGCCAGGGAGCAGAACCGGGCCCCCTCCGAGGACACGGCGGCCTCCAGAGAGCCGAACTCCTCCGTGGCGGCGTTATAATACAGCTTATCCGGCCAGACGATCACCCAGTCGTTCATCAGGATGAGGCGCTTATCCCCCTCCGAGGAGACCGTGCCCTTCACCTGGCCGTCATAATAAAAATCCGTGCCGTCCACCCAGCAGAGACAGTCCCCGGCGGCCAGGGCTTTGGGGTCCGTCAGGGTCCCGGTCAGGCAGCGCTGGGACCGGGGGGCCAGGAGAGGGTAATAGTCGCTGGTCATGTTCTCCATGGCCTGTATCTCCCCGTCCCGGGCGGACAGGTTCTCATTCAGCCCCCCGAACACACACTGATAGCTCCGGCCGTACCCGTCGCCGTTGGGCAGCTTCGCAAGTCTCATGTTTCAGCCTCCAAATAGTATTCTGATAACGGCGGCGATGACCGCCGTGCCTACGGCCCCCAGGACCCAGAGGATGGCCGTGAGCTTGGCGCTGATGACGGCGTACTGGGTCTCATGGCGGGCCAGGGTCTTTTCATGCTCCGCCAGGGTCTGACGCACCTGGCTCAGCTCCTCCCTGGTGACCTCGGTCATATCACCGGCCTCCCAGGTTCATAACGGCGGCCAGCCCCGTGGCCACCGCCACCGCGATCACCGGGGCCAGGGCCGTATCGCTGTCGGCGAGGGAAGCGGCCAGAACGCCGGCGGCGGATTGGATGAAGGTTCTTAAAGCGCGGTAAATGCACTCGTGATTTTGCAGCCATTCTTTCATTTTGTGATTCCTCCTTGTTATTGTTGGTGGGTGGGTGCGTTGATACGCACTGCGGGGGAGGACGGCCCCCTCCGGCAGCGCCTGACGGCGCTTCC
>JAJQBY010000137.1 GCA_021203045.1 Oscillospiraceae bacterium
GAACATGTCGTTTGTTGTATAGGGGTTTATGAAAAAAGACTTCCAAAGTCAGTGCCTTTGGAAGTCTGATCAGTTGGGGTCAGCAGCCTGGAGTAACCGAGGTCAGGAAGCGTAAATGGTCCTCATAAAGGTGGGCCGGGCTTCGTCTATGATCTGCAGGGTCCGTAGCAGGACCTCAAAGCACTCCTCGCCGGCGGTCTCCGGGGTGAGGATGGCGTCGGAATAGTTCATCAGGTCGTTATCGCTGTCCACCACGAATTTGACAAAGCGATACTGCGTGTTGAGGCTGTTGCAGACCACGATCACGTCCATGACCTTCTCCTCGGGCACGGACTCGATGACCGTCTGGAACTGGCTCTGAATCCCGTCCTCGCCGGAGAATATGATGCTGGTCCGGCGCTGCTTGTAGGGGAAGGTGATAACGGTGGAGCGGTCGTCGTCACGGGATACGCTGTAGGTGAGGTTCTTGCTGTCCAGATTGTCAGCAAATGCCTGCGCACAAACATTCATTTTAAGGGCCTCCTGATTAACAAAAGATGGTTGATGTCTAATCCTTAGTATAGTACAGATATGCCACAAATGCAACAAAAAAATTCGCGTAGATCGGCAAATAAGTCCAATGATTTCCCTTCGTTCCGCCGGCCGTATGCGGGCCATCAGATGCGCTCGATATAGCGGAGGCAGGCCTGCACCGCGTCCGCTATGTAGCGTTCATGGCCGTCCTGCTCGTGGGTGGCGCAGTGGGGAGACAGGATAACGTTTTTTAGCGCATGAAAATCAAAGGCCGAGGGCATCACGGGCTTCGTCCTGTCCGTCTTGTCCGGCCCGCAGGGCCATACATCGGAGGCGTAGCCCCTGATGCAGCGGCTTTGCAGGAGCGCGAAAAGCTCATTCTCCCGGCATATGTTGGCCCGCCCCACGTTCACGAGATATTTGCCCTTCAGCAGCAAAAGCTCTCGTTGGGAGAGAATACAGTCTGTGGAGGGGTCCTGAGGCAGGGCGGTGAACAGCAGATCAGAGGCGGAGAGCAGCGCATGCAGATTGTCCAGCACGGTCACCGTGTCGTCTGTGATGGGCCGGTTGTGTGCGATCGTGAAAACGCCAAGACAGCTTCCCCGGAGTTGCCTGGCGATCTCCCGTCCGATATGGCCATAGCCCAGGATCCCGATGTGCATCCGGGTCATGGAGTCCCAGAAATAATTCCGGCCATCGGCATACCATAGCCCGGCGGCGAGGTCATTGTGAAATTCCACCACCCGGTGGGTCAGCGCATAGGCCAGGGCGATGGCGTGCTCGGCGATGTACTGCGCGTTCGCACTGCTGGGAAACAGCCTTATGCCCTGGTTTGCTATCCGGGACAGGGGCAGCTTATCTGTACCCGTTTTATAGAGGAAAATGGCCTCCAGGTGCGGCATTGCATCCAGCAAGGCGGGGGGGACGCCGGTGGCGATCAGCAGACGGACGGAGGCCAGCGCATCCCCGGTGCAGGGAACGCCGTCCCGGAGGACGACGACATCCGCCCTTTCCCGCAGGATGGGAAGGTATCTGTCCCAGAGGGCGTCGCCCTCTCTGGCCCTGACGGCCACGGTCACAGCGCGCCCCGTCATCGGATGATCTTCCTCACCAGCACGCCGGTAAATACAGTCAGCATGATCACGCCGATGATGGATTCCAGGGAGTCGAAGTAAAGGAAAAACTGATAGGGGTCGTCATAGACGCAGCCCAGAAAGAAACGGTTCACCGCCGTCTCAAAGCATATGAAGGGACTGATGCCGGAGGCTGTTTTCAGCGCGGAAATAAAATAGCTCACGGCGAACGCGGAGATCATGCAGAGCATGGTGACCACGTTGTTGATCACCCGGATGCCCCAGCCGAAGCAGTGCTCGATCACCAGCTGGACCAGACTGCAATACGCTATGTTGAATGCCCGGCGGAGCTTGTTTTTATCCCGTGCCGTCTTTTTGATGCGGATGTTGACCCGGCGGATCATATACAGGCATACATCGGATTCGGCGAACATCTTATTGGCCTCGAATTCCTCATACATGGAAAGCAGCAGGGAGAGAAAATGCCGGAGGCTCCCGTTCATGCTGTGGGCGCTTTCCCTGCATATATCCCGCTCCATGCTCCGCAGCTCCTTTTCCGAGACGCTCTTGACGCTCAGCCGTGCGATGGCGCCGAAATCGCTGATTCGTATCCTGGGAAGGGTCGGGAGCTTTGCATAGGACACATGGCACTGGACCTTCAGCTCCTCCAGCGTTGAGCCTCTGTCCAGGACCAGGCGGGCGCAGTAGGAGGCGTTTGTTCCCAGCTCAAGCCTGGCGACTGCCGATGCGCGTATCAGCAGGGTGTCGTTCACCTTGGTGCTGGTCAGGCTGGCGTTCAGTCCTTCCCTGGCGCACTCGATCGTCAGCTCTCCGATGTTGCAGTCCCGGAAGCTGATGCGCTCAAAGGAGCCCATATAGGTGTACAGTGTCCCTGTTATGGTGCAGTTGACGAAGGTGACCGCCTTCGCGCCGATCTTTTTCAAGGTGATATCCCGGAAGGCGCAGTCCCGGAAGGTGAGGGCATCCGCTCCGCTCGGGACGCGGATATTTTCCAGTATGACGGCATGGCTGAACTCTCTGCCGTGGATATCAAAGGATTCCAGTCCGCCGCTGATGTGGATGGTCTCGGAGTCCAGACTATAGGGCAGGCCCAGCTCGTTCAGGTCAGCTTCCTTCAGCATATCGTATAAACTCCCGGCGCTCCGCCTCCGAGGGCGCTTCCGTGCCGTCCGCCATGCCCATGATCCGGCGGCAGGTCGCGTCTGCGTCCAGATTTTTGATGATGGCCGTATAGGGACACGCTCCGCCGGAGAGCCATTTCCTGTTGTCCTCCAGCTCCTCCCGTGCGGCCGCCATGCGTCTGGCTACCTCGGCGGCGCTTTTTTCCCGCCTTATGAGCCGCTCCTCCAGTATGTCCAGCGGGGCCCAGAGCAGGATGTGGAGCAGCGCATATTCGCTTTCCGTATCCTGCCGCAGGGAGGCGGCGGCCTGCCGGAAGGCGTAGTAATTTTCAAGCCTTCCTATATGGATGATCGGGATGCGGCCCTGCTCCAGCTTGGCGGCAAGCTCCGCCCGGCCTATGCCGTAATACCGGCCATAGCGGCAGTGGAACTGCAAAAGCTCTCCTGCCTCGATCTTCGCCCGGAAGGCTTCCTTTGAAATGTTATAGTATGTGTCCTTCAGCGGCGTGTCCCCGTCCGTGGAGCGGTATTTTTTAAAGGCTGTATACCGGCTGTCCCGGCGGCACAGCAGCTCTGTGACAGTGTCCTTTCCGGCGGCCGGCATCCCAGAGAGGAGGATCACTTTTTTATCCATCGTATGATATCCTCGATGTCCGTCTCATCTACGGTGCTGGAGTCGTTTTCAAACACATATGCGCCGAAGCGGGGGTCAGGCGCGATATCCTCCACTCCCAGGGCGTATTCCTCCCAGTGGGCCAGCTTATAAGTATCCCGGGCCGCGTTCCGCTGGTTGATGCGCGTGTATTCCCGGTCGATGTCGTGGGCGATCCAGATGAATCTCACATCCGCGCCGTCAAAATAAATCCCGTATTCGTTCAGCATCGCCTGCCAGGCGTCATAGCTTTTGATCTGCGCGATCAGGGGCGCGGTCAGAATCACGGAGTTCCCCAGACGGAGGTTCTCCTCGCAGACCTTCAGGGTCACCTGGTATTCCACGGGCCTGATATGGTCGCAGTAAAGAGAGGATTCCCGGTCGCCGATGGTGTGCCCCTTGTCCACCAGAAGCATATCCGTGAAGCCGCGGGTCACTGTGTCCTTGTCCACATAGGTCCAGCCAAGGCGGCGGGTGAGCTGGCCGCCGAGAAAGGTCTTTCCCGATCCGGCGCAGCCGGCGATCACCACCAGGACGGGCTTTGTGCCTGCCGCCGCTGCTCCCTTGCTCTTTTTGGGTTCGTTCCAGAATGCCATGCTTGCTTCTCCTTTGCCTGTCAGCGGTCATCTGCCGCCGCGCATTAATATATCAAAAGCTCGCAGGAGCTGGCGCCGGACTGATAGATCAGACTGGCGTTTGCCCAGAGGAGGGTGACGATGCTTTCCCCGGAGCGGTCGGCTTCTCCAAGGACGGCCTCCGCGGCGGCAGCGATGGTCTCGAAGTCCTCCTGGGTGATGCCCCTGAGCTCAAAGTCTACGCCGGTGATGTATCCGCTGTTCACGGAGAGATAAATATCGGCTTCATAGCCCGCGATGACGAAGCCGCCGGCCTGATAGCCGGAGCCCAGCATCCCGGTGGACCAGCCGTCCGTGTCGATAATGGATTCCTTCTGACCCAGAACGAGATCGCAGGTCTCCTCCAGCGAGGCGAAAAAGGCGTCGATGTCCTCCCCGGCGGCGTTCTCCATGGCGTCCTCGAACCGATGGAAGCTCCCGGCGGCGCACCCGGCGGCCATGGATAGCAGCAGCGCCAGGCTCAGCAAAATGGCGGCAGTCCGTTTCATACAGCTCACTCCTTATAGCGATACGATGATTTTTGTATTGACCATAATATAGCACGCCCCGGCGGGAAAAGCAAATCCTGCCCTATAAAATCACCCCCGCACCGATTCGGAGCGGGGGTGGGAGTGGTTATGATGTGGTTTTATTTTGTATCCGTGTCGCTGGAATCACCGACGACAGCATCAGAAGTTGATGAATCAGTAGATGTGGCCGTAGCCGTTGGTTCCGCCGTGGGCTCTGCCGTCGGCGCTGCTGTAGCTGTCGGCGCCGTAGTGGCAGGAGCGGTGGTGGCCGTAGAACTACTACTACCACTATTGCTGTTGCTGTTGCTGGAGCTGCTGGCCGTAGCGGTGGGGGCGGCGGTGGCGGTGGGCTCGGGTGTTGCGGAGGGCTCCGGCGTGGCGCCGATGCTACAGGCGATCA
>JAJQBY010000085.1 GCA_021203045.1 Oscillospiraceae bacterium
ACATTCAGGTTATTCCAATATTCGACATAAACAAAATATACATAATTTCAACAAACCATTTATGGATTTTAACGAGAGGAGATACAATGGAAAAGGAATTGGGTCAGCGGGCCTTGCAGACCCGTGACATGATACTGGCGCAGTGCATGGCCCTGATCCAGGAAAAAGGCTTCCGGGAGACCTCCATCCGGGATATATGCGAGGTGGCGGAGGTATCTGTGGGTACCTTCTATTCCTACTTCAAAAATAAGGGCGATTTGTTCCGCTATCGTTTTCAGGGGCAGGACCGTTCCTTCACGGATTTCCTGGAGGACAGCACCACCGACGGCACCGCCAGCCAGCGGCTTCTGCAATTCATCCGCTACTACACATGGCTGAACCTGGGAACCAGCGATGATCTGCGCCACATTTTCTTTGACCAGGACGCCGAGTTTTTTACTGTGAAAAATCCTCTTTACAGCGTCTTATATGATATTATCCGCCAGGGGCAGGAAAGCGGCGAATTTTCCAAAGAGAACAGCCCGGAGAAGGTGGTGGAATTTGTCCGTTTTCTTTTGCGGGGAATCATTTATGAGTGGATTATGACGGATTTCGTATTTGATTTGGAGACCGTCACCACCGACTGCGCCCAAACGCTCCTCAGCTTCCTTGCAGCGCCGAAACCGCCGCAAAAATGATATGGCTCAGCCCCCGTCTCCCTGGTTGAGGGGATGGGGGTCACTTTATGCCTTTATCTATTTTCCGCCTTTTATTGCTTCCGCTCTCTGCGTTCCATGATCGTCCCATACAGCGCCTGGGCCGCAGTGGTCATATAGCGATCCGGCGCAACGGCAACGCCGCATCTCAGTACACAATACTCCTCTGTCAGCCGGCACAGCCGGAGATTGGCCTCCCACGGGCCGCTCCCACTGCTCAGATGGTGAAGAAACACCCGTTCCGGGACAAACGCCACCCCAAGGCCTCTGCTCACAAGCTCGCCTATCATGCCCGAATAGTTGCTGGCCACCCGCACCTCCGGCGTGAATCCCGCTCTGGCGCATAACTCATAGGTAAGCAGCTCCATTTCTCCGTTGGAATTGTTGCACAGAAACGGTCGCTCCTTTATATCCGTCAGAGAGATCGTTCCCTCCTGGGCCAGGGGGTCTCCGGCACATACCAGTATACCCATCCGCTCGGCGTACAGCTCCGTCCATTGCAGCTCCGGGCAGTCCAGAAAACCGCCGCCCACGGCGATGTCTATGCCGCCGCTTATCAGGCTTTCCTTCAGTGCCTCCGGGGACGGCTGATGCTGAGAGACCCTTACCTTCTGGTGCGTCAGGATAAAGTCCCGTATACTCGCCTGGAGCCAGGTCTGGTCAGAGCTTGGCAGCGTGCTGCCGATACAGATCTCTCCCACGCCCACGCCGCCGGCCTGTATATCCGCGATATGCTGGCGTATGTCATCCAGCTCCGAAAATATCGCCTCCGTATGCTCCAGCACCGCCTGGCCGTATTGATTCAGCTCGATGCTCTTGTTTTTCCGTTCAAACAGACGGACGCCCAGATCCTCCTCCAGCCGGTTGATCGTTTTGGAAAGCGCCGGCTGAGTGATATGCAGTATGGCGGCGGCGCGGGTAATATTTTTCTGCCTGGCTGCCTCCCGGAAGCATTTTAATTGATTCAGTTCCATGTCTGCTTTCCCTTTTATTTATTCCATTTGTGAATTAATAACCTGAACGTTATATAATTATAATATGGCAGGAATTTGACAGAATGTCAAGCCCCAATCTATAATGTGCTTGCAAAATGACAAAAAAATATTTAGGAGGTCGAAATGAAAAAAATCATTGCCCTGCTGCTTGCCGCAGCCATGCTCCTGGCCTTATGCGCCTGCGGAGCTTCTACGGACACAGAAACTGAAAGCGGCGCTACCGAAGTGGAGGCCGACGCTGACGTTCCTGTGACAGATACCGGCGACGACGCAGAAGAAGCCGCGGAAAGCTCTGCCGGCAGCTTCGACGACGAACCCTATTATGAATGGAGCATGAGCACCTCTCAGGTAGACAACAACTGGTATGCCCTTCTGATGGACGAGTTCGCCGCTGAGGTGGAAAGCCGCACGGACGGTCACATCACCATCACCGTTTACCACAACAACACCCTCGGCTCCCCGGAGGATATTTACAATGGTATGATAAACGGCACCATCGACGTTGTGAACTTGGGCATGAGCCAGGCTGGCTCCTTCCCCGTCAACGACATCACGCAAATCCCCTTCCTCTGCGAGGATCCCTATGAGGCCCTGGCCGTGCTGAACGCGCTGTATGATGCCGGCTATATGACCGAGTACACCGACAACGGCTTCCATCTGCTGTCCTTCCATCCCACGGACATTCAAATGATCTGCCTGACAGACACCCAGGTGGAGAGCATCAGTGACTTCAGCGGTCTGAATATCCGCGTGAACTCCGGCTCCATCGTGAGCGCAATCGAGGCCTTCGGCGCCACCGCGGTCTCCATCACCACCACAGAGGTCTATATGTCTCTGTCCACCGGTGTGGTCGACGGCGCTGTCTCCAGCCCCACCGCCATGCTGTCCTTCGCCTTTAACGACGCCTGCGACTATCTCTATGAGGTGCCTCTGGCGATCGGCTGCAACTATCTGTGCGTCAGCGATCTTTCCTGGAACGCGCTCAGCGACGAGCTGCAGGCCGTCGTGCAGGAGGTTGCCGATGAGATTCAGGAGAAGTACATGGTCGAAAACATCGAGGCCATGGACGAGGCCATCGCCGCCTTCAAGGTGGCTTATGAGCCCACCGACGAGGCTTTGGCGGAAATGTCTGAGGCCACTGCCTTTATCCGGGACGAGTGGTCCGCCAACCTGACCGCCCAGGGCTATGACGGCGATGCCATCATGGAGCTGGCCGAGCAAACTCTGGAAGCCTATCGGGCCGCCAACTGATTTTGTCCGTTTTCCGTTTGTATATCCGGCGCAAAGGAGGGGGAGCTTCTCCCCTCCCCCTTCCTTTGCCATTCCTCCATCGGAAGGAGAGTGATTATCCTTGGAACCCAATAAAGAACAACACCGTACCGCATGGAATTGCATAACAACCGTTATCCACGCCGTATCAAATTTCTGCGTGTGGATATCCGGCATCATTCTGGTGCTGATCGCCGCGCTGATATTTGTGGAGGTCTTTGCACGCTATGTGCTGCATAATTCCATCACCGGTGTGCAGGAAATCAGTGAGCTGTTTATCGTGGTGGTCTTATATTTTGGCCTGGCCTATTCCACCTATACCCGCTCCCATGTGCAGATAGACGTGGTCATTAATGCCTTTCGCCCCGATATACGGATGATCACCTGCGGCATTATGTCCTTTCTGTGCATCCTGTTCTGCGTCCCTGCCGCCATCCAGGTATTCCGTCAGGGAATCATATATCTTGGAAACGGCAAGGCATCGTCTCTGCTGTTTATTCCCCACTGGCCCTTCTATATGGCCGCCAGCTTTGGCCTTTGGCTGACCACCCTTGAGTTTTTCTGTGACGGAGTCAAATGGTTTGGAGAGGCCCGCCAGTGGCGGAAGAAAAATAAAACGCCCAAGGAGGTGGATGATACATGAGTAATCTCGTCATAGGCTTTATCGGCGTTGGCATTATGCTGGTGCTGCTGTTCATGGGCATGAGCCTGTCTTTTACCTTCGCGCTCTCCGGACTGATCGGGATCATCATGATCGTCGGCTTCGACAAGGGCATGGCTTATCTGCTGACAATGCCGGTCACAAAGGCCGCCAGCTACACCTTTATCGTCATGCCGCTGTTTACGCTATTAGGTAATATAGCCTTTGACGGCGGATTGACCACCGACGCATATAGCAGCGCCCGAAAATGGTTCGGTCATGCGCCCGGCGGTCTTGCCATCACCACCAGCGTGGCCAGCGGTCTGTTCGGTGCGGTGTGCGGCTCCGGCTCCATCACCGCTTTGATGTTCACAAAGATCGCCTGGCCGGAGATGAAGGAAAACAAATACGACCCCGGCCTGGGCCTTGGCTCCATCGCGGGCAGCGGTCCCCTGGCTATCCTCATTCCCCCCAGCATCCCGCTGATTATGTACGGTATGCTCTCCGGCACGTCGGTGGCAAAGCTGTTCATGGCGGGATGGATACCCGGTCTGCTGGTCATCGTGGCTCTTTCGGCCTGCACCATTATCCAGGTGCTTATCCACCCTGAAAAGGCGCCCCGCGTCCCGAAATCCACCTTCAAGGAAAAGGTCAAGAGCCTGAAGGGCATATGGGCCTTCCTGGTGCTTATCATCGTTATGATGGGCGGCATCTGGGGCGGCATCTGCACCGTGAACGAGGCCGCCGGCTTCGGCATTATCTGCGCTCTGATCATCGTGGCTGTTATGCGCCGGATGAACTTCAAGCAGTTTATGAACTGCTTCAAGAACACCTGCGCCGGGGGCTGTGCCATCTTCTTCATGTTCGTGGCCATTGAGATATTCAACGTCTTCATGACCTGGTCCGGCCTGCCCAAGGCATTGGCCACTGTGGTCTCCAACGCCACTCTCTCGCCCCATGTGATCTGCTGGATGATCATTCTGGTGTATATGTTCCTGGGCTGCTTCCTGGATAGCCCGCCTGTCATGCTCCTGACCACCAGCATCCTGACCCCGGTGGTGGCGCAGCTTGGCTTTGACCTTGTATGGTTCGGCATCATCGTGGCCTTCACCGTGGCCATCGGCGCACTGACCCCGCCTGTGGGCATCAACCTGTTCATGGTATCCTCCCAGGCACCGGAGGTTCCCTTGAATTGTCAAGTCAAGTGCAACAGAGTATCGAAGAAAACTTCAAAGGGG
>JAJQBY010000054.1:0-3950 GCA_021203045.1 Oscillospiraceae bacterium
TGGTGTATTTCGATGGGGCGTTGTTGCATGAATAGGGGGGCGGGTGCAATTGCTTATAGCGGAGCCTGGCGGCCGGGGAAAGCACCGTCACAAAAAAGCAGCGCGGACAGTCCGTCTCCGGCAGCACCTACCGCCCCACCCAGGGGAGAGGGGTGGGACCCCCTTTCCGGCGCGTTTGGCGGACTGCTAAAAAAATAGAGACCATCGATCTGGAGACCGACGATCTTATTCTGGCGCTGATATTATACCTCATGTACCGGGAGAGCGGTGATAAAGATTTACTTATCATGCTGGGGGCCATGCTGCTGTCATGACGCGGCGGCCCCCGGCTGGTCGTTTGTTGCGGATGGGCTTGTCAAAAAATCCCATATCACTGCCGCATGGACAGCGGCGGCCAAAGGGAGGAGTTGGCCGTCAGGAAGAAAGCGATCGCTGTGTAGGGGATAGTCCCCGCCTACGCCGAAGTGGTAGAAGCAGCCCGGGGTGTTTTCGATGAAATAACCAAAATCCTCGGTCGTCATAATTGGCTGGGACAGGACGGCGACGCGCTTATCCCCTAAAAGGGACCGGACGGTCTGTTCGGCCAGCATGCTCATGCTGTCGTGATTAACCACGCCTGGGTAACTCTCCCGGATGCTGATATCAGCCTGAACGCCATATTGGGCTGCTGCATCCAGCGCGGCCTGGCGGACGGCAGCTGTGGCCAGCTGGCGGGCTTCCGGCCCAAGGGTACGGATAATGCCTCCGATGCGGGCGTGCTCGGCGATGATATTTTCTGCGTCTCCGCCCTGAAGGATGCCTACGGATATGACGGTGGGGCCGTTTTGCTCCGACAGCGTTCGTCTCAGCTCCAGCAGGGAGCATATACGGTGGCGGCAGCGGCGGCGATGGCGTCTGCGCCCTTCTCCGGCTCTGCTCCGTGTGCGCTCCGGCCCAGGAACCGAATGGTGAAGGGATTGGAAGCGGCGTAAAATTTCCCGTAGCGAATGCCTATCGTCCCGGCGGACAGATCAGGAGAGACATGGCAGCCAAAGACTGCGTCCACATGAGGCCGCTCCAGACAGCCTGCGGCGATCATACGCCTGGCTCCGCCGGCGCCCTCCTCTGCCGGCTGAAAAAACAGCTTTACGCTGCCAGGCAGCTGCTCCCGGCATTGGGACAGAAGCGCTGCTGCGCCCAGGGCGGCAGTCATGTGAAAATCATGGCCGCAGGCGTGCATACATCCCGGGACTGTCGAGGCGAAGGCGGCGCCGGTCTGCTCCTGGATGGGCAGGGCGTCCATATCCGCCCGGAAGGCCGCTGTCCGCCCGGGTCTGCTGCCGGATATAAGACCTGTTACCGCAGTGTCCAGAAGCCTTTCGTGATGGATATCCAATTGGGAAAGGGCAGTTTCGATGACCTCTGCCGTGGCATATTCCTGATCACCGAGCTCCGGGTGCCGGTGAAAGCAGCCCCGAAGCTCAGTGAGCCACGGGGCGATGGCCTCCGCCATGGAAATAAAATCAGGTCTTTTTGTGTTCATAGTTGTGTCAATGTCCTTTGTGAGGGATGTTACAGTGTCCGCAGTGCGGCCTCCAGAGCGGTTTTTTGCGTGGTACCTGCGTCCTTTGCCTTGATAATGCGGGCAGGACATCCGGCCACCACCATATTCTCCGGTACGTCCTCGATAACGACGGCGCCGGCGGCCACCACGGCATTGGACCCCACATGGACGCCCTCGATGATGACAGCATTGGCCCCTACCAGCACGTTATCCTCAATGATGACAGGGGTGGCGGAGGCGGGCTCTATAACCCCGGCCAAAACAGCTCCGGCTCCGATGTGGCAGTTTTTACCAACGGTGGCCCGTCCGCCCAGAATAGCGCCCATGTCTATCATGGTTCCTTCCCCTATGGAAGCGCCGATATTTATTACCGCGCCCATCATGATAACAGCGTTGGGGCCGATATCCACCTGCTCCCGGATGATGGCTCCCGGCTCGATACGGGCGGGGATGTCCTTCATGTCCAGCAGGGGAATGGCGCTGTTGCGGCAGTCGTTTTCGATGACGATGTCCGCGATCTTGTCCCGGTTTGCCTGGATAACGGGCCCAAGCTCCCGCCAATCGCCGAACACAATCTTATCTCCGGCTCCAAAGACCTGCGCGCTGCCGTAGTCGATGGGGGCCGATTCCTTGATGTATAGCTTTACCGGCGTTTTTTTCTCCGCCTGAGCTATATGCTGAATAATCTCCTGTGCGGTCATGGTCCTTCCTTTCCTTGTTATCCGGCGCCGACCAGATCGGCCATGGTGTACAGTCCCGGAGCCTTCCCCTGAAGGAAGGAAGCCGCTGCCAGCGCCCCGCGGGCAAACAGAGAGCGTTTTTCTGCCTCGTGCTTCAGAGTGATGGTTTCGCTGCCATCGGAAATGATGATCTCGTGGGCGCCTACCTCATTGCCGTAGCGCAGGGAGTGGATGCCGATCTCGCTTTTGGTCCGAATGCCGTTTTCGTGGCGGCCTATGACAAGCTCTGCGTCCGGTCTTGCCTGCTGCAGAGAGGAGGCAAGGAGCAGCGCCGTGCCGCTGGGAACGTCCTTCTTCTGGTTATGGTGCCGCTCGATGATATCGATGTCTGCCTCCGGGAACATGGCGGCAGCCTGCCGCGCCAGGCTTGAAAGCACGGCTATCCCGATGGACATATTGGCGGCGAAAAACAGAGGAATCTGCTTTCCGGCGGCGAGGATCAGGGCCTTTTCCTCCTCTGTCTGGCCGGTGGTGGCGATGACCAGCGGTACCTCGTGCCAGACGCACCAGGCGGTCAGAGCAGCTGTGGCAGTGTGGGAGGAGAAATCTATAACGCAGTCCGCCTCACCCTCATATGCCTCCAGAGAGGCGTATCGACCGGTGGTGTCCGATGTAGCAATACCCGGGGCGATACCGGCGGCCAGAGTGTGACCGCTCTCAGGGGCCTGAATAAGATCGGAGAGGATAGTTCCCATGCGGCCTGTGCAGCCGTGGACAATGATATCCATATACGCGCCTCAGCTTATCAGGCCGTGGCCCCGCACCAGCTCCAGCATGGCGGCCTCATGGTCGCTTTCCATGGGGTCAGGGGCAGGCGGACATAGTTCTCGCAGAAGCCCATAGCGGCCATGGCGGCCTTCACGGGGATGGGGTTCACCTCGCAGAATAGGGCGTTTATCAAGGGCAGAAGCTCACACTGGAGCCGGGCGCTGCCTGCAATATCCCCGGCCCAGAAACGGGTGCAGATATCAACGGTCTGGGCAGGCATGATATTGGAAAGAACAGAGATGATGCCGGAGCCGCCCATAGCCAGAATGGGGACAATCTGGTCATCATTGCCGGAATAGATGTCCAGCTTGTCGCCCACCAGGGCGGCGGTCTCCACGATCTTGGATATATTGCTGTTGGCCTCCTTGATAGCGGCGATGTTGGGATGATCTGCCAGCGCCGCATAGGTGGACGGCTCAATATTCACGCCGGTACGGGAGGGGACGTTATAGAGGATGAGAGGCTTGGTGGAGGCGTCCGCGATGGCGGTGAAGGAGGTGATAAGACCCTTCTGCGTGGCCTTGTTGTAGTAAGGCGTTACCACCAGCATTGCATCCGCGCCTACGTCGCAGGCGAAGCGGGTTAGTTCAATGGAGTAGGCGGTGTCATTGGAGCCGGTGCCGGCGATGATGGGTACGCGGCCTGCGGCCCGTTCTACGGCGTACTGAATGGCGGCGCAGTGCTCCTGATGGTTCAGGGTGGCGCCTTCGCCGGTGGTCCCCACGATGACCAGAGCGTTGATGCCCTGCTCGATCTGCCAGTCGATCAGACGGCCAAAGGCAGGGAAGTCGATGCCGCTCTCGTTCAGCGGCGTGATCAGGGCAGTAGCTGCGCCCCTGAAAATGGGATTCTTCGTCATGATCATACACTCTCCTAAAGTAATATTTTGGATTTTTGAT
>JAJQBY010000054.1:3960-4809 GCA_021203045.1 Oscillospiraceae bacterium
ATATTATATGGGCAGCACGATTTGCCACACAAGAGGAAAACGTGCTGATTATATTGCAATTTTAGAGGCTTAGCTCCTCATCGGTGACCTCGCCCTTGGCGGCAATATTGGTCAGACCGGTGAGGTACAAGCTTTCCACTGTACCGTTCTGTGTCAAAGCATCCACAAACAGATCGCCGCCCGGCATAGATACACGAATATTATTGCCGCTGCACCTTTCCAGAAGGGTCAGGGCTGTCACGACGGAGCCGGCGCCGGTGCCGCAGGCCAGGGTGAAATCCTCCACGCCTCGCTCGAAGGTTTTTGCCAGCACGTGGTCGGGGGAGAGGCACGCATAAAAACTTACATTGGCTCCCTTGGGGAAATCGCTGTACCAGCGTATTTTGCGTCCCAGTGCCCGCAATTCATCCTCGTCCGCCTCCGGCAGGGCAGGAAAGCTAATGACAGCGTGAGGGAGCCCGGGATTGCCCAGCTCGATATAAGAGCAGGGATAAGTGCGGCCCTCTATCTCCACTGGGTGGTCAAGATCGATAACTGTAGGGTCATTCAGCCGTACCTTGTAGGTGCGGCGGTCTATGCGCTGGCCGGTGACCAGACCTGCCGTGGTTTCTACGATCTGACGCTCTCCGGCAAGGCCGGTTTCATAACCGTACCGGCAGATGCACCGCGCGCCGTTTCCGCACATTTCGCCTACAGTGCCGTCGGAATTGAAAAAGAGCATCTTAAAATCTCCGCCCTGGTCGGAGGCTTCTACCACCATCAGTCCGTCTGCGCCGATGGACAATTGCCGGTGGCATAGTCTGCGGGCCAGGTCAGGCATCCGTTCCGGGGAGAGCCGCTCCTCTATAT
>JAJQBY010000070.1 GCA_021203045.1 Oscillospiraceae bacterium
CATATACATATTTCGGCTGTTATCAAATAAAGAAAGGAATGAGGAACATGATCTACCAAATACAGATCATTCTGCGCGATCTGAAGGTGCGCCTGCCGTGGGAGGATATCGGCCAGTCCCTGCTGCGCCGGCTGCCGGCCCAGGATATCATCATCGATAAAAACGGCTCCTTCCAGTGCCGGTATTATATCCCGGAGGGCCGGGACAAGGACGCGCTGGAGGAGGAGATCCGCCAGATCGTGGACAGCTTTCTCCCCGATGGGGACGACTCCGCCGCCCGTTTTTCCGTATCGGCGAAGCCCCTGTCGGAATAGGAGATCGTCGCCCTGAAAAGCGGCCCGAAGGCCCAGACCTTCAATCGGGACTGGTTCAGCGCGGCAGCGCCTGCGGAGGTGGAGCCGCCCATTAAGGAACGGGAGCCTGCCATAGATCCCCCTCTCCGGAAAAAGCATATAACAGCGCCTGCGGAGGAGAAGTCCATCCTCCGCGCCTCAGAGGCAGAGGCCTCCGAGGCCGCGCCCGCACCCGCACCCAAAACGCTCATGGAGCTGGCCGCCCACATCCGGGAGCTGAACGAACACCTTCTCCGGAAGGTCCGGGGCCAGCGTCATGCGGTGACGGAGCTGGTGCAGGGCGTATTTGAGAGCGAGCTGTTCACCAAAAACGCCCCCGAGCGGAAGGGCCCCCTGGCCACCTTCCTGTTCATGGGTCCCTCCGGCGTGGGCAAGACCTTCCTGGCCAAGGAATTCGGCGCGATAGCGGGCCGCCCGGTGCTGACCGTGGATATGAGCGAATACTCCGATAACCTGGCAAACCTGAAATTCAACGGCGACCACGGGGAAAATGCGGTGGTCACCGGCTTCGTGCGGAAAAATCCCAACGCCATCCTCATCTTCGACGAGATAGAGAAAGCCCATATCAATACCATCCATCTGTTCCTGCAGATTCTGGACGCCGGCCGGCTGATGGACCAGAAGGTCCACAAGGAGGTCTCCTTCCAGGATACCATCATCATCATGACCATCAACGCGGGCAGCTCCCTGTATGAAAACGGCGACACCCGCATCCTCTCCAACGTCTCCCGCCCGGCGATGATCGCGGCTCTGCGGTCGGAAAAGAAGCTCGGGCAGAGCGACGTTCCCGTGTTTCCGGAAAGCATCACCACCCGCATGGCAAACGGCCACGTCATTCTCTTTAACCATCTGGAGCCCTATGCGCTGATGGAGATCGTCAGCGATGAGATCGACCTTCAGCTCGGCCTTTTCTCCCAGTCCACCGGCATCAAGATTGAATACGACAAAACGGACCTGTCCTCCCTGGTCATGTACGCCGCCGGGGCCGCGGCGGACGCCCGCACCCTGCGGGGTCTGGCAAGGAACATCCTTGTAAAGGAGCTGCAGGATATCACGCTCCAGCTGGCCTCCGCCCCCGGACAGCCCCTGGAAAAGCTGAAAACCCTGCACCTCACCGTGGACAAGGACAGCGCCTCGGAGGATATACGTCCCCTGTTTTATCAGTCCCGGCCCGTCCAGGCCCTTGTGTTCACGGACAGCGCTGCCGCAGCCAATGCCTGCGCCGCCTTCGGCGAGGAGGCTGTGCTGCATGTCACGGCGGACGAGACGGATATGCACAAGCGCCTGCGGGACGTGATCGACTTCGTGCTGCTGGACCCCTTCACCGGCTATACCGCCCAGGAGCAGGCCCCCAACGATATAGAGGACATCCGCTCCGCCGGCATGCGCGTATTCGAGTACATCCTGGAGTACTTCCCGGAAACGCCGGTCTATATACTGGATAACGGCGCCCACGGCGCGGTGGACTTCTCCACCCTGCTGGCCCGGAACGCCAGAAGCGTGCTGACCGTCTCCGACAGTCTTGTGCCCTTCCATGACGGCCTTCAGCAGCTCACCACGAACGCCCTGATCGGCAACGCCGTATACCGGCTCGGCAGGAGCCAGAAGTATGTCTGCTACAACTGCGCCCAGTATTTCAACGGCGGCGACAGCGCGGAGATCCGCTTCACCGGCATGCGGCTGAAAACGGCCGTGGCCGGGGAGGATATGGGCTCCGTCACCCATCGGGGAGAAAACTCCTCCATCACCTTTGCGGACATCGTGGGCTGCAAGGCCGCCAAGGATACGCTGGCCGAATACTGCGCCATGCTGGACGATCCCCAAAAGAGCCTGCTCGCCGGCAAGCGGCTGCCCAAGGGCCTGCTGCTCTACGGCGCGCCGGGCACCGGCAAGACCATGCTGGCAAAGGCCATGGCGAACGAATCCAACGCCATGTTCCTGCCCGTATCCGCCACCTCCTTCTTCGGCAGCCTGGTGGGACAGACCGAGCAGAATATCCGCGACCTGTTCCGCAAGGCCCGCAAATACGCCCCCTCCGTCATCTTCATCGACGAGGTGGACGCCATCGCCCGGCGGCGGACCGGCAGCGTCTCCACCTCCCACAACGAGGACGCCCTGAACACCTTCCTGGCAGAGATGGACGGCTTCACCGTGGACGAAAAGCGGCCTGTTTTCATCCTGGCCGCCACCAACTATGACATTGAGGGCGACGGGAGCCGTGTGCTGGACCCCGCCTTCGTGCGGCGGTTCGACCGCAAAATACATATTCCCCTTCCCGATACGGAGACCCGGGAGGAGCTTTTCCGGCGCTGTCTGAAGCGTCACAGCCTGGACTTCGGCCCCGATCATGATTCCATCGTCCACGGCATGGCCCAGCGCTCCGGCGGGATGTGCAGCGGCGATATCGAGATGATGGTGGAGATGTACGTCCGCTCTCTGAAGGACGAGCCTCCCACCGGCTCCGGCTTTATGGATACCCTGGACGAGTTCCGCTTCGGCGAGGTGAAAAAGCACGACCCGGACGATCTGCTCCAGACCGCCTATCACGAGGCCGGCCATACCTTGGTCTGCTGGGCCAGCGGCGTGAAACCTCTGTTCCTGACCATCATATCCAGAAACAATTACGGCGGCTATATGGAGACCTCCAGCGAGGGCAAGGGGACCTATACCTATGACGAGATGAAGGACATCGTATGCCGGTGTCTGGCCGGACGGGCCGCAGAGATAGAGGTCTACGGCGAGCACCTGGGTCTGAACACCGGAGCCAGCTCCGATATCCGGCAGGCCCGCCACCTGGTCAAGGCCTGCCTGACGGACTACGGCATGGGCGACACCCTCTATACCCAAAAGACCACAGAGGCGGGAGAGGCCCTGATGCAGGAGCAGTTCAGCCGCGCCAGGGCCATACTGACCGCGAACCGGCAGTGTCTGGATGCGCTGGCCCACCTGCTTGTCACCGAAAAATGCCTGGATCAGGCCAGCCTGGAGAGCTTCTTCGCCAAAAACAGCCTGACCATGCCTCAGAGCACCTGACATGACGCTGATCGAATTTTTTGACCGGTCGCCGGTAAAAAATCTGACCGGGTGCCTTTCCGCCAAGGCGGATGAGATCGTTTTCGTAGGCGAGCAGCGGGCCATGGAAAAGGCCCGGGAGCCGCTGAATAACATCCTGTCCTATCACGGCTTTGACGGACCGATCCGGTATGCGCCCATCCGGCGCAACAGCATCGACAGCATTCTCTCCGTCCTGTCTGATATTGTGGAGACCAGCGACGGCTGCATTTTCGACCTGACCGGCGGCGAGGATCTGGCTCTGTTCGCCGCCGGGCAGGTATACGCCAAATACCAGGCCGAAAATATCCATATGCAGTGGTTCAACCTGCGCACAGGCCGGATAGCGGACTGGGGCCAGGGGCAGCCCCTTTACCAGGACGCGCCCCCCTCCCTCTCCGTAGACGACAACATCCTGCTGCACGGCGGTCTGGTGGTCTATGACGACATCCACCCCCTCGGTACCCATCAATGGGATCTGACGCCGGAGTTCGTCCGGGATATCAAAACCATGTGGGAGATCTGCCGCCGGAACTGCGGCCTGTGGAATTTCCAGCTGACCATGCTGGCGAATCTGGAAAGGTACAGCACCGCCGGGGCTCTTGCGCTGGACGTGGACATCGCCCAGGCCGTCAGCTTTGCGGAAACCCACGATATCACCCTGGATCTGGGCGGCATCTTCCCCGCGTTGACGGAGGCGAGGCTCCTCACCTTCTATGACTGCTCCGGCGGCCGGTTCCGCCTGGGATATAAAAACGCGCAGGTCAAGCGCTGTCTGGCCAAGGCCGGCACCGTGCTGGAGCTGGTCACCCGGTGTCTGGCCGATGAGCTGCGGGAAAAGGACGGCGCCCCCGTCTTCACCGACACGCTGTCCGGCGTATATATCGACTGGGACGATATCGTCCACGAGCCGGGAGACGGCCAGGTGGACACACAAAACGAGATAGACGTAATCCTGATGCGTGGCCTGATGCCCATATTCATATCCTGCAAAAACGGGAACGTCGGCATAGACGAGCTGTATAAGCTGTCCGCCGTGGCAGACCACTTCGGCAGGGGCTTCGGGAAAAAGGTCCTGGTATGCGCCAGTCTGGAAAAGGCCCTGGGCAATCCGGCCTACTTCATCGACCGGGCCAAAAGCATGGACATCGAGCTCATCAGCGACGTGCAGGACATGGACCAGGCCGCCTTTTCCAAGCGGCTCCGGCAGCTTATCAGCTGAGGGCAGAATATCCGGACGCGGGATACGCTATGCTCGTCTGTAGGAGATATTTTCATGATGGAATATATGCCCGCACTGCGGCAAAAAGCGGCCCTCCTGACCGCATCCCTGGCTGACAGGAAGGAGCTCTCCGCTCTCCCCTGTCTGACGGAGCGGGAGGCGCTGCTTTTGCTGTCTTATGGCCGGGATAACAGCGCAGCGCAGACCTGGCCGGAGGCGGCGCCATACCGGCTCGCGCCTGACGCCTATGCCATGTATCCCCTGTTTTATCTGGCCGGATGGCTCCGGGCGGTAAAAAAGACGGGACGGCCCGTCACCGCCTTTCGGCTGGGGGACGGCTCCGAACCGGAGCGGCAGCTCATCGGCCGGGGGCTCCTGAAGCAAGGGCCGGAGGACTCCTGGCTGGTATTCTCCCGGGAGACCGACGGGCGCTGCGGAGAACGGGCCCGGGCGGGTGACTATATCAAGCTGGACAGCAGCGGCAGCCCCTATCCCGTCCGCCGGGACTGGTTTGAGCGGAACCATTTTCAAGGGGCGGACGGGGCGCTTTATCAGCGTCCGGTACCCCTGCTGTTCTGGAAGGCCGGCCTGCCCATAAGGGAGGAGCTTCGGTTTCTGCTGGATACCGGCCGCCTGTCCCTCCATCCGGGGGACAGGACCCAATATTTTCAGGCCCGCCTGTGGGACACCGACCTGAGCGCAGCCTCAGATGCCGCCCTGCTGTTTTATAACCTCGAACGAAGCCCCTGCGGCGATCTGACGGACGCACGATTCAACTTCGTGGCCGGAGATGAGTTCGATACCGCATATACCCTCATCGCGGCGGAGCCCGATGCGTCAGAGGGCCATGGAAAGGAGACAGATCAATGACTTGCCTGAGAGCTGTTTTACTGGCGGCGTCCGCCGTCCTGTTTATCGCCGGCCTCACCTATGTTTTTCTCCGCAAGCAGCAGCGCCCGCTGACGGCGCGCCTGCTCGTTTTCACCTGCTCCATCATCGGGGCCATTTTCCTGGCGAAATGCTGCTTTGCCACCGCCGGCACAGCCCTGACCCCTTCCGTGCTGATAGACATCATGCAGGCGTTCAGCCTGGATGCGGACTATAGCTCAGTCATCTCCGGACCGGCGCTGTTTTCCGCTCCCCTCCTCAACACCCTGGTGATCGTCTATCTGGCAGTGCTCTATACCTCCGCCCCCATCGCCGGCGGCGCCATTGTTTACGACGTGCTGGCCGGCTTTTCCCCCTATATCCGCCTGGCTCTTTCCCGGCGGGGGGTGATATATATTTTTTCCGCACTGAATGAGAAGGCCGTCCTCCTGGCGGAGGATATCCTGGCCCGGAAGCCCCTGGACGGCCCGGCGACCATCGTATTCACCGACGCCTATGTGGACGACGAGCAGGAACGGGAGTCCGAGCTTCTCATGCGGGCCAAGGCCCTGGGCGCCATATGCATCCGGGACGATATGCTTCATTGCGGCCACTTCCGCAGATTCCGGCACGCCTTCCTTTTCCTGCTGGATGAAGGACCGGACGGCGATTTCGACGACGCCGGAAATCTGGCCGTTCTCTGCGGCCTCCTCGGGTCTCCTGACCAGGCCGCCTCCCAGGAGCCGGCCGGACCGATTCTGAACGGCGAGTGCGATATATTCGTTTTCTCCAACGACAGCGGCGCCATAGAGAGCGTTCGGGCCGTCAAAAGAGCCTATGACGAAAGGCATAAAAACAAAAAGAACACCCGTCAGTTCCGGGTAAAGGTCATCCGGGATTGGGCGCAGACCGCCCTTTTCCTTCTGTGGGATATGCCCCTGTATATACCACTGGCAGGTCCCTCTCCCGATGAGAAAAAGCCATGCGAGCCGCCGCAGCGGTCCCTGCGGGTGGCGATCTTCGGCAACGGTCCCTTCGCAGAGGAGCTTTTCAGGACCGTTTACTGGGGCGGTCAGATGTGGAACACCAGACTATATATCACAGTCATCGGCCCAGGCGATATGCGCCGCCGCCTTGACCGGCAGTGTCCGGAGCTGATGGACAGCTGCGCCTGGGTGACCGAAAGCGGGAGCAGACCGGAATGCCTCCGCATATATCCCGGCGACGGGGAAGACGCCTTTGCCGATCCGTACTGCACCCTGTCCTTCCTGGAGGATGATACAGAGGCCGTCAGCATCCGGGCGCTGCTGGATAAGGACGGCCGGCCCTACGAACGCTGCCCTGATGAGTCATACCGTCTGGCAGAATATGACTATTTTCTGATCGCCGGCCCCTCCGGACAGCGGAACATCCGTCTGGCGGATGAGCTTATCAGCGCCCTGACCTGCTTCCGGCTCACCGGGGGCAGCAACCGGAAAAATCCCGGTCCGCCGGTGATCGCCCTGACCGTGGAGGAGCAGGCGCTTTTTTCCATCGCAAAAGACCGGTTTTCCGCGTACAGCTATGACCCCTCGAAGGCCTCCCTCAATAATCTGGTCGTCTATCCCTTTGGCGATCTGAAAAGCCGGTACACCTGGAAAAGCATCTCCATGGATCAGGCCTATCTGGCCCAGGGCGGCCCCGACACCTCCGCCGAGCACGGCTTCGCGGATATCAACGCCCCCGACGATTCCCTCTATGA
This sequence comes from Oscillospiraceae bacterium, assembly GCA_021203045.1. Lineage (GTDB taxonomy): Bacteria > Bacillota > Clostridia > Oscillospirales > Oscillospiraceae > CAJOIG01. The sequence goes on from JAJQBY010000070.1 coordinate 7,235, forward strand.
CGACTGGGCCAAAGCCGGGCGGATTTTCCACCAGCCCTATCGGATGTATTCCGCCGGCATGGACCCCTGCCGCATCGTTGAAAAGGAAAATAAACCGCTGTATCAGTCCGTTGAAGGCAAGCGAGAGTACTACAATCTGGTAAATTGTCGTTATGATGAACCCTTTCCCATTACGCAGCGGCTGGCCTGGCTGGAACACCGGCGCTGGAACGCCTTTCTGCGGGCCCAGGGCTTTTCCCGCCCCTTCTCCACCCTTGCGGACATCCAAGCTGCGCTGAAAGAACTGAATACCGAAAGCGGCCCCGACCGTCTGTTCGCCTATAAGGACGTATCTCTCCGGCTGCATCCCTGCCTTGTGGAATGCGATACAACAGGCGTTGGACCGTCAGGCAATATAGTACAGGAGAAGGACGGCAAGCTCTTTCTTTCCTGGAATGAAGGGGACAAAAAAGCCAATGGGGAATCCTCCTATGACCTGCTGGACCTTATCTCCCTTTTGCGGACAGACCGCGAGCTTATTAAAAACGATCGCAAAAACAAAGCCGGCAAGGAACTGGAAAAACTGGTAAAGGACGTGAAAAAATACGATTTTCCCACGCCGGACGTTTCCGCAAAATATCTCCCGCTCCTGACAACGGAGAAAGAGATCGAACAGCTTCTGGCATATGAACAGCCTGGAGGCACGATCAGCGCCAAGGACGTATTCCAGGAAATGAAAAAGATAAACGGCTCTGAATGGGAGAAGTATAATATCCATGCGGTTGAGAATATAATAACCAAAAAAAGGCTGTCATCTTGATAAAGTCGTTTTGTTATTCTCATTTCACTCTTTTTTTATCGAAATATAATATATTTATATCCATGTACGCCGTTGACATTTTAGCTAAAATATTCTATAATAATTTTAGCTAAAGTCAGCGTCCACTCTGCTCCCCCGGAAGTGGCCGTGTTTTTTATATCCATAAAGGAGGCAGTCCCATGTTGACCGCGACCGCAACAGAAATACAGAACAATTTCGGCAAATATCTTCAGCTGGCCCAGGAGGGCGGCGAAGTGGTGGTGCTGAAAAACGGAAAAGAGGTAGCGCGCCTGGTCTCCTATGAAAAAAGCGTATCCTACCTGACGGATTCCCTCGTCGGCGTGCTGAAAAACGACTATGGCGCCGGTATCGCCGATAACGAGCAGCTGCAAAATTACATTCCCTCTGAAAAAGGCGATAAATAACCGGGACACAGGGATATAGGGAGGTCTGAAAAATGAAGGTGCTGATCGATACAGACATCATCCTGGATGTCCTCTGCAACAGGCCCGGACGGCGGGAGGGAGCCGAACGGCTTTTCAAGCTCTGCGAGATAAAGAAAATGACCGGCGTGATCTCCGCGCTGTCCATCTCCCATATCGCCTGCCTCATGCAGCGGGAGCTGGACCCTGAAAGCATCCGCAGGGTCCTGGAGGCCCTGGCCCTGATATTTGAGATCACGGAGCTGAAGCCCGGCGATCTGAAAAAGGCCGCCGGCACGGACTTCCGGGACTTCGAGGCCGCCATACAAGGCGCAGTCGCTGCCCGCATCGGCGCGGACCATATCGTCACGGACAGGCCGGAGTCCTTCGCCGGAAGCCAAGTGGCAGCCGTAAGCCCCCGGGAGCTGCCGGATGCACTGTGACCGGGCCCTGCACGCCAGCCGCAAACGGCTATCCGCCCATGCCCTCCGACCGTTCTATTTTCCCTTGACAGAGACTTACACGCACTGTAAAATGTACACATATACTTAATTAAATAAAAATCATCTGCCCATCCCGGGACAAACGAATGTGCAGACCATTTTTATGCTGTTTTTATGACCGGCAAAGAAAGAGAGGGACAAACATGAAACACCTGACCGGCGGGGGCCGTTCCCCCGTAATGCGACTGTGTGTATCCATGGCGCTGTGCCTGGCGCTGCTGCTGGCACTGGCCGGCTCCTGCTTCGGAGAGGAGATCGAGAGCGAGAAGACCTATAAGCCTCTGGACCTGGTGGTGGTCGTCGACTCCAGCGGTTCCATGACCTCCTCTGACCCCAACAAGACAGCGCTGGACGCCGTGCGTATGCTGGTGAACATGATGCCCGCGGAGGACAGCCGCGTGGGTATCATCGGCTTCAACACCAGCGCTACCTCTGGACGGAGGACACCTCCGGGAACGCCTCGCTGATAAGCCTTGCCAACTTCACCGGGGTAGAAACCGTCCGCGAGGCCGTAGCCCAGATCGTATACCACGGGGACACCGGCATCGGCAACGCCCTGTATGCGGCCACAGAGCTGCTGGCCGCCCAGTCGGACGAGGATCACACCCAGGCCATCATCCTGTTCACCGACGGCGTCAATGACTTCGGCTCCGACCAGATCGCCCTGGCTCAGTGCGACGAGAACGAGGCCACCGCCATTCAATGGGCCAAGGAAAACGACTGCGTCGTCTACTGCGTAGGTTATGACTACATCACCTCCTCCGGCGCAAGCTCCATGGGCGAGAACGGAGAGGGCCTGCTCAAGCTGCAAAATATTGCGGATAGCACCGGGGGTATGTTTCAGGCCATCAGCACCATCGACGAGATCGAGGATATGCTTATCACCTTCCTGGCGGATGTGTGCGACCTGAACCACAAGATCGTTGAGACCATCCCCGGAGACGGCGGCTATCATGAGTGCATCATCCCCGTGAGCGCCAGCGTGATAGAGGCCAACATCCGCATCGCCGGCGGGGACGAAAATGCCATAGCCAACGGCAGCATCCATCTTTACGACCCGAACGGGGACGAGGTGGAGCTGACAAACTCCGGCAACGTCCGCTTCGACACGGACGCCACGGCGGCCAGCATCAAGGTCATCCTGCCCCAGTCCGGAGACTGGCTTCTGACCGTGGACGGCATCACCGGCGATGATATCCAGGTGGGCCTGCTGGAGCACTTCAAGATGAATCTGACCAGTCAGCTTACCTTCCCGGAAGGAAACCCCACCGGCGTCGCCTATACGAACGATACCATCGGCATCAAAACCTGGCTGACCTATGACGGGGAGGACCTGACGGACAGCGCCCTTTATGACTCCGTCACCTCCGCCGTGGCGGTATGCGTATCCCGGGCCGACCCGGACGACCAGATCACCGTGAACCTGACACGGGACGGCAACGCCTTCACCGGCAGCTTCGTTATACCGGAGGACAGCTACTACGATATATACATCCGCCTGGACTGGGATACCGTGTACCGGGAGGACCAGCTGACCGTCATGTCCAGCAACAAGCCCTTGACCCTCCTATCCGGCATAGAGGATGTGGAGGTCAACAAGGGCAAATCCACCACTATCGATTACATATACCAATACGTCTATGACGACGAGGGCGACGCCATCACCGCCGCCATCACCGGCAACACCAATCCGGACGCGGCGGATATCGTCCTGAACGGGGACACCATTGAGGTGACCGGTCTGAAAATGACCTCCACCATCGTCACCGTCCAGTATACGGACGCCCAGGGCAACACGGTGGAGACCTCCTTCAAGCTGACCGTTCACAACCCGTGGGTCTATGTCTATGCGGGAGGCACCATCCTGCTGATCGCCCTGGCGGTCATTCTGGTGCTGATACTGCTGAAAAAGGCCACGAACCGCCTCTCCGGCGGGATGAAGGTGATCTTCATCGCCCGGGGCAAGTTGGACCGGCAGGACAAATATACCAGTCAGGAGATCATTTACGAAAATCCCAACATCGACCATGACACCGCTTTTGAGGCAGAGTCCGCATCGAGCCGATCTGCCGATGATCTCCTTGGCGGGACCGGGTCCTTCAACTCCACCGGCAACCCCTTCGACACTACCGGAAGCCCCTTCGGTACCGCCGGCAATCCCTTTGGCTCCGGCAGCAGCGCCTCCCCCGCCGGCGACCCCTTTGGCGCCGGCAGCGATTCTTTCGGCTCTGCCGGTGATCCCTTCGGCTCCGGCAGCAATCCCTTCGGTTCCGCCAGTGACCCCTTCACCTCCGGCGGCACTCTTGGCTCCGATAACGGCTTCGGAGACTTCGGCGGCACTTCTGAAAGCGGCAGCACCAATGGCCTTGACTTCGGCGCGACAGACGGCGGCTTCGGCGATTTCCCCGGCTTCGGCACCGCCCAGGCGACAGAGGAAGCCCCGGCCGACAAGGGGGAGCTGACCCGCAGTCAGAGCTTCGATGAAAAGATCATGCTGGGCCGGGTCAAGAAAAAGAACATGGATAAGGTCCTCCACTCCTTCCTGGAGTATTACGGGGAATTCATGACCTTCCAGAACCCGGACAGCCCTATGTACCGGCAGGTGCGCTCCTTCGTGGAGCAGAACCTGATGGGCGTCTTCGCCCGGTTCCATCTGAGGGGCACCACCTATGGCAAATTCGGCGTGGTGCTGCAAATAGACAAGCAGCTTCTGAAGTCTGCCGTCAAGGTCCACAACCCCACCATCCCCAAAAACAAGGCCTCCATGAATCCCAAGCAGCGGCCTGTCCGCCTGTCCGTATCCGTATTCACCGGCGAGCGGGATGAAAAGACCGGAGACCGGCCCTGCGCCCATATCGAGATCGAGTATTCCAAGAACACCTGATACACTATAAATTAAGAAGTAAGGAGAACAACATCATGCCTATCGACAGAGATCTCATTCGCTCCCAGCTGAACGAGCTGTCCGCCAGCGGCGGCGGCAGCCTGGTGAAAAGAACGGTCAAGTCGCAGATAAACAGCAACTCCTATGTGCTGTTCGTCGGCCTGGGCGGCATGGGCTGCAAGTCTGTGAACGCCATCAAGCGCATATATACCCAGGAGTTTATGCCCACCCCCCAGGTGAAATTCGTGGCGGTGGATACAGACCAGGGCGCACTGAACGAGGTGAACGTGACCCACGGCGGCTATATCTCCGCCGATGAGACCTTCCCCCTTTATTCCCCGGAGGCCGCCCACCTGCTGATCCAGCGTCCGCCGGTGGTGGAGCAGTGGCTGAGCAGGGACGTGCCCGCCGTGAACATCCGCAACGACGGCGCACAGCAGACCCGGGCCATCGGCCGTGTAATGCTTTGCGGCACCAACAAATACGAGGCGCTCCGCGCTATGCTCTCCGGTCTGATCGACAAACTGTCCGGTCCGGCCCATAACCCTGTCACCGTGGTTCTGGTGGCCGGCATCTCCGGCGGCACCGGCAGCGGCACCTTCATCGACGTGGGCTATATGATCCGCATGCTCCTGACCGAAAAGAGCAACGACCAGCATATCAGCTCCGACTTCTACGGCGTTTTCTATACCCCTGACGTGCAGCACTCCATCCCGGAGATTGCCGGGGACGAGTCCAAATGGTCGAACCTCCAGCGCAACGGCTACGCCGCCATGAAGGAGCTGGATTATTTCGTGAATCTGGGCAGCCAGCGCGCAGGGACCGAGAGCACCTATTCCATCACCCTGCCCAACGGCAGCACCTACAAGACCAGCGAGCCTATCCTGACCCCCAACAAGGTCTTTATGGTCTCCGCCTCCGCCGGCATCAGCCAGTGCGAGGATATCATCAACATGACCGCCTCCAGCCTGCTGAATATGTTCCAGACCGGGACAGCCGCCGACGCCAATAATGCCTCTCAGTCCGTTCTGAGCACGCTGTCCAATGTGATCGCCACCCGCGACTCCTGGGTGACCCAGCATGTGGGCGCTCCCGGCAACAATCTGGCCCTCGACCCCTGCGGCATCAAGAACTGCCCCTTCCCCGCATTTATGAACTACAATTTCGCCACCTTCGGCTATCGCTCCATCTATTTCCCCCGGAACGAAATGGTGGCCTACTGCGCCAACAAGGCCTTCACCATGGTCTACGATGTCTGGAAGCGGGCCTTTTCCTTCGACCAGAAATTCATCGACAACGCCGCCGCCGCCTGCGGCATCGGCAGTCTGGACGCTATCTACAAGGGCGTATGCCAGACCGTGAATTTCGATCCCGCCGCCCTGCGCATCAAGCCGGAAGAGGACAGCTATCCCACCCGCAGAGGCACGGCTGTCCTGGGGCGCATGGCCGGGCTGGACAAGACCATCTCTGCCGCAACAGCCAAGGCTCAGCGCCGACTGAATGCACTGAATCTGAACGCGACCGTAGCTGACGCCATTTTGACTACAGTAAAAAGCAATGTAGAAAGCCCTGTCTTTTTGCGCAATTACGGGCCCTATGGCGGTCTGGTGCTGCTCAACGGCAATGAGGGCGCCGGTATACACGGCTTTATCGGCCATATAGCCCTTCTGAGCGCACGGCTGCGGCAGGAAATTGCCAACAAGCAGGAGGCTCTGGCGAATGCCCAGAACCAGGTCAAGCTGGCAAGGGACACGCTGGCCAGAGATACCTCTCCTCATGACGACGAGATCGAGGTGTTCATCACCGCCTGCCAGAACTATTCCGAGGCTTACTTCGAGGAGGCGTTCTACCGCCTTTACATGGGCGCCGTCCTCCAGTCCATCGGCGCCCGCCTGAATGCCTATAACAACGAGACCTTCGACATCTATGTTCCCGTCATCGACGCCATCAAGGATATTCTGAATCAGGACGCCGCCGCCTTCGCCGAGGGGACCCTGCACCATCAGGGCGGCCGCACGGTTTATGAGCTGAACGCCTACGATCTGAACAACGCCCTCACCATGAACCATCAGTTCGAGAGCATTTTCGACGGCTATGCGGATTTGAATATGGCAAACCAGGTGGCCACGGATTTTGTCAACAGCCTGTTCATGAACCCGGACAGCCGGGCCCGGTGGAAAGACTTCATGGGCAATCCCGCAGCCCTGGCCGACGAGATACGCCGTCTGTTCAGCGGCATCACCGCACCCCTGATCTCCAACATGCTGGAGAAGTTCATCGTCGTCGTCTACGGAAGCCCCGATTCCATTGCCGATGCCACGGAGCACCGTACCGCCATCACCGTGGCGGATGTAAACAGAATATGGAACAATAACGACCTGCGGACCAACGCGCTCCACTCCGCTGCCCAGAATATCGTGAACACCCTGGCCGAAAGCCTGATGATCTCCTTCTCCATCCCCGATAACGCCACAAACAGCTTCTCCCGCTCCTGCTCCGTGCGCCTGCTGGCAGAGACTCCCAATCTGAACGCCGCCATCACCCAGGTGCTCCAGGGCACCTATGGCGACAACGTAGGCATTTACACCGTGGGCGACGGGACTACCTGCGAATACAAGACCGTGATCACTATGTCCATGAGCTGCAGCTGCTTCGCCCTGCCTCCGATAAGGAACATGAGCAAATACGCCGCAGAATATTATGGCTCTGAGATCGGCGTCGCCTCCTCCGTCGGCCGCCATCTGGATGAGCGGACCGAGATGTGGCAGGACTATCTGCCGGAGCTTTTCGGCGTGGACGCGGAGGAGTATTTCCTGAACATGTGGCATAACGACGCCGTTCAGGTCCCCGACGACAGGCGGAAGCGGAACGAGGACCACACAGTGAAAAACACCGGCCGGGAGCAGTACGCCCGCATCCGGGAGGCGGTGGATTACGGCATCGAGCACGGCTATATCTTCCTGGACACCGCACAGAAATATCAGCTTCTGGTCCTGAGCGACCGCTCCGACGCGTTCATCGGGCAGATCGAGTCCACGCTGATCGATATGCGGGTGGTTAATCCCGGCGCGACCTGGCTGGACGCGCTGCGGAAGATCGAGGAGGACCTTCACTTCTCCAAGCACAAGCTGGTCGCCCTGGACGCCCGCTTCGAGACCGGCGGACTGAAGGACCGGCAGCATCTCAGCCCGGACAACAGCTTTGAGCTGAAAAACGTCTACCGTCTGGTACGGGCCGACATGGGCAGCGCCCACCGGGTCATCGAGATGCGGGAATTCTTCGAGGAAAAGGATTTCTTCTATAACATGGACAACATGTCCGCCTGCGGCGAGGTGGCGAAGCTGTTCATCCAGGCCTATAAATACGGCCTGCTCACCCATTCGGAGAAGCAGGGCTGGATATGCACCTACAGCGACAGCCCCTACGACGCGCCCATCCCCTTCTTCAGCGACACAAAGCGCATGATCCCCGGCTTCGACGACGCCTTCCAGTGGTATCTGGTGTTCTCCGCCTTCTCCCGCATCGCCGGGGATGAAAAGGTGGCCGAGGGCATCCGGGCCTTCACCTCCGCCGCCGAGGAGGTTGGTACAGAGCCCCCTGCCTCCTGCGCCCATATCCTCAAGGAGATGAAAGACGCCCTGAACCTGCCTGTGTTCCGCGCCAGAGACCTGACCGCCCGGGACAATGAGCTGAAGCGCTTCTATGCAAACTCCAACTACAAGGAATATTACTCCTTCCCCAAAAAATATACCGGACCGGAGACCCTGATCTTCAACCTGAAGCAGTTCATCTCCTGCCTGGAGGAGCTGGACAGGTTCCTGGGACTTTAATCCCATAAACTTCCGATATGCGGGGCTGCGGCAAGCCGTAGCCCCCTTTCGGTCATAATACGAGAAAACACCGGAGGCGCGAATGATGAAAAGAAAAACGACCACAAAATCCCGCAGCGGCCACGGCAGGGAGCTTATGCTCCACCTGATTCTGACCGCCGTTGCCGGGCTGATCTTCTGGATACTGGGAGAGGCCCTTTTCCCGGCGCTGACAGAAAAGCTCTATACGCCCCTTGGCATCGCCCTGTATTTTCTTATATTCTCCGTTATCATCGCCATAACGCTTGTCATCGCGTCCTGGTCCAATGCGGATTTTTCCAATCCTGCCAACGGCCGGAACCGGAAGTCCGATCTTCAGCTGCTGGCTATTTGCCTGGCCGTGCTGCTGGTGTTCTCCTTTGTGTTTGAGCTGCTCTATGAGCTGGGAGACGATACCATTCCGGAGCCCACCTCCTATATCTTCCTGATCGACGATTCCGGCTCCATGGACGGCACAGAGGCAGACCGGGTCACGGCCATACGGGACATCATGGCCTCCTCCGATACCACCGTTCCCTACGCCGTCTACAGCTTCACCGCCAACGCGACGCTTTTGCAGGGCATGGGCTATTATGCCGAAGGAGATGAGGAAAACTTCATCTTCTCCTCCTATGGCGGCACAAGCATCCTGTCCTCCATCGCAGACGTGCTGAATGACCTGTCCTCCGGCGTTCTGTCCGGAGCCGGGGCCTATCCCAAGATCCTGCTGCTCAGCGACGGCGCCAGCTTCCATATCGGCCTGAAGAACGTTACAAAAAGCTGCCGCAGAGCCTCTGTCAGTGTAAGCACGGTCGGCATGGGCAACTGCGACGAGAGCTTTTTGCAGCAGATCGCCTCCCTGACCGGCGGCGTCTACGTCTACTGCACGGATGCGTCCGATCTCTCCGCCAGCCTGGCCGCTGCCATCGCCACGGACACGGACCGGAACCTGCTGTCCCAGCGGGTGACGTTCACTCACGACGGGCTGTACACCTTTTTGCGAATACTGTTTCTGTGTTTGCTGGGCGTTATCTGGTCCTTTATGAAAACAAGAGCCCTGTGGGAGGAGGCGGACTTCCGGCACACCGCGCTGCTGCTGTCTATAGGCCTTTGCGTTTGCGCCGCCCTGCTCATGGAATTCTGCGCCGACATGGGCTCCATCGCCCTGACGCGGCTGGTCTTCTGTCTGCTCTGGGCCGTCACCCCCGGCCACAAGAAACAGCGCCCGCCCAAGAAAGCATACGAATTTGACCCCATCCCGGGGATGGAGGAGCAGCACGGCGGGACCGGCAACGGAACAGAAAGCTCCCTCTCTCGCAGCAAAGAAACAGAGGCTCAGCAGGGCCGCTCCATCAGCAGCACCTCCGCGCCGGTAAAGCCCTTCGAGGCTGATACCGACCCGTTCCAGCAGAACAAAGACCCCTTCGCCTCGGGCAGCGACCCCTTCCCATCGAACAGCGATCCCTTTTCCACCGGAGGCAGCCCTCTGGGCAGCGACCCCTTCGGCAGCAAAAGCGCCCCCAGCAGCGATTCCTTCGGTAGCGCCGATCCCTTCTCCGCCGGTAACGACCCCTTCGGGCACAATAAGTAATCATTCTGGATAGGGAGCACAGACATATGATCGTTAAATTCTGTCCCCAGTGCAGCGGTCGGCCCTATACGACCGACCCGTTTATGACCGGCTGCCCCATATGCGGGAGCCTGCTGCAGACCGAGCTGGTCTCGGATGACGCGCTCCGCACGCGGGCCACGCTGCCGGCCTCCGCTCCGGCCTTTGACGACCCCTTCGGCACGGGAGGCGGCACAGATGTCTGGCCGCCGAAGACGCCGGAATGGCCTTCCTTTGACAATACAGAGCAGAAAACGTCCCCGATGGACACCGGCAGCCGGCCCGAGCCGGAGATCATCCCCCCGCGCGGCATAGCGGACCCGCCGGACAGCATTTTTACTGACACGCCGCCCCGGGAGGAATACGCCACCGCCAAAAATATGGACACTGTTATCCGCGGCCGTATCTCCGAATACTCCAACACGGGCAGGGAGGGCGACGCCAATTATCATTACCGGCGCTTCTGGTTTCAGAAGCTCTGGGACGCCATAGCCTACGGCCAGCGAACAGACGATGTGCTCCACCGCTTTCAGGTGCGGGTGGAATCCGGCGGCGGGGATTATACCAACATTCCTGTAAACGTCCACGGCATCATCGCCGGCGGAATGCAGCTGACGGACAACGCCGTGGTGGAGGTTTCCGGCCGCTACCGCAACGGCGTACTGATGGCAAGACACATCGATATCCTGAATAACGGCTATAAGACCACCGTCCGTCTCCAGCACTCCGCCTCCTCCATTTTTTACGTCATCCTGCTCGCAGTCGTGGCGGCCATGCTGATCTTTGTCGGGGTCAGCGACGGCGGGAGCTTCTTTGACAATATCGGCTATTTCCTCTGCACCTGGCTGATCATGGCCGGGCTGATGCTACTGGTATACGCCATATTCAGCTTCTCCCGCATCGGCCTGTTTATGCGTATGTCCTCCCGCAAGGAAAAGCGATCGCCCTTCCTGGGCATCCTGCTGATCTCCCTTCTGCTGGCGCTTCTGTTCGTGGGCGTGTTCGGCACGGGGACCAGCTTCGCCGCCGTTCTTTCCGCGCTTCTCTCCGGCTTGCTCCCGCTGATTCTGGTCATTATAGGAATCGTGCTGCTTTTGAAGGTGATAGGGCTGTAAAGGAGGCCAATCATGGATCGGAACGAACTGAAAAATCTCAGCGGCCGCGTCACCAGACAATACGCCTGCATGCTCCAGGAAATGAGCCTGCATCAGACGGACGGCCCTGTTGTCCCGCGCCGGGGGCCGGATGAGCTCCTGTACCTGAGGATTACAGAGCTCTCCCGCCGCTGGGTCACAGAGGCGCAGCCTGTGTGGAAGCTGATGGAGGAGCTGTTCATCGGCCTTTACGCCATGGCCGCGCCTGTCTCCCTGGTCTTTTCCAGCGATGGGAACGCCGTCTCCGTATACATAGGCGCGTCCCAGAGGCATATCGAGTCCCTTCCCGCCATGCTCCGGGGCGTCTTTCCCCGCATACGCTGGAGCGAGACGGACAGCGGCATCCAGCTGTTTTCCTATGCCCAGGCGGCCGGCAGGCAGCTTCCCTGCGGCGGCTTTTTAAAGGGCGATCCCACAGGGTCGGAAAATTTTCTGGCGCCCTTTCAGATAGACGCCGTCATCCAGGCCATGGCCGGAAGGCCCTGGACGCTTGCTCTTTTTGCCCAGCCGGTCAAAAAGGCCTCCACTCTCACCCGCCAGCAGCACTGGCTCCACTATGCCACCCTTTGCAGCACACTGACCCAGATCACCTATTCCAGCACGGGCAATGCGGAAAACACCACCTACCGGCAGTCCTATTACGAGGGCGAGCAATATGTCAAAAAGGTGGACGGCTTCTGCCAGCGGGCGCTGGAGGCCCTTTCCCTGGGCGAGTGGTGCCTGTCCTTTAATTTTTCCGCCGCCTCGGAGCAGGATGTCCGGCTGCTGGGTGGCCTGCTGACAGCGGCCTTTTATGGGGAGGAGTCCGAGTCGGAGCCGGTCCACGCCATCTTCCGCACCGGACCGGGAAACGCACCTCTGGTGGACGGAGAGGAATTCCGGCATACCGCCTTCATGGGGCAGGACATCCCCTTCCCCCGCTATGCCTCCTATGTCAGCAGCCGGGCCCTGGCGGTCTTCGCAGCCTTTCCCACAGCGGACACCAGCGGCATCGCCGTTACAGACGACGTGTCCTTCGACGTGCACCAGCGATCCGGCGGCGATCTGGAGATCGGCCATATCCTGGACGCCGGGTGCGTCACTCCTAACCCGTACAGCATCGACGTCGGACAGTTCAACCGCCACTGCCTGGTGGTGGGTCTGACCGGCTCCGGCAAGACAAACACAGTAAAAAGCCTGATATGCGGCATGACCCGCCAGTCCCGGCGGCCCTTCCTGGTCATAGAGCCGGCCAAGAAGGAATACTGGGAGCTGTATAAGCTGGGCTATGACGATTTGCAGATATACAGCGTCGGCTCCGGGGAGGCCGGCTCCCATCCGCTGTGCCTGAATCCCTTCGAGCCGGCGGTATATACCGATGAAAACGGCCGGAGGCGCACCGTTCCCCTTCAGACCCATATCGATTTCGTCTACGCCGCCTTCAAGGCCAGCTTTATCATGTATACCCCTATGCCCTACGTGCTGGAGCGGTCCATCTATGAGATATACCAGGACTGCGGCTGGGATATCCACGAGGGCGTCAACACCAGAGGGAGAGAGATATATCCCACCATCGAGGATCTCTATTTCAAAATCCCGCAGGTGGTCATAGACATGGGCTATGACCAGAAAATGCGTCGGGACCTGACCGGCTCTCTCCAGGCCCGCATCAACTCCCTGCGGCTGGGTGCCAAGGGCGACACCCTGAACGTGCGCCGCTCCTTCCCCATGGACGCGCTCTTTCAGAGCAATGCGGTCATTGAGCTGGAGGATATCGGAGACGACGATGTAAAGGCCTTCATCATCAGCCTTCTGCTGGTGAACCTTCTGGAATACCGCAGGCAGCAGGAGGACTGTCAGCTGGAGGTCAGGCACCTCACCCTGATTGAGGAGGCGCACCGGCTTCTGAAAAACGTCCAGAGCGGCTCCGGGGAAAATGCGGACCCCCGCGGCGCGGCCGTGGAATTTTTCTGTAACCTGCTGGCAGAGCTGCGCAGCAAGGGCCAGGGCTTCATCGTGGCCGATCAGATACCCTCGAAGCTGGCTCCGGACCTTGTCAAGAACACCAACCTGAAAATCGTCCACCGCACGGTGGACGCGGGCGAACGCGCCCTCATCGGCGGCGCCATGCATATGACGGAGGAGCAGATCGACAGCCTCGCCTCCCTGCATCAGGGCATCGCCGCCGTATACGCGGAGGGCGACAACCAGCCCAAGCTGGTCCGGCCCAAATACGCCGGAGATTTCACCGTGGCCGGGCGGGAAAAAATGACCCGCGCCCAGGTGCTGGCCGCCACCGGTGAAAACTGTATTTCCACCGGCGGCCGGGCGGAATACGCCTGCCTTACGAACGCCAGGCCGGAGGTCTGCCGGCGCTGCGACCCCCACTGCGACCGGCAGTATGCGGATATCCTTTCCCGGCTGCGCGATCAGAGATACTTCGCTCCCTGGGCGGACCGCATCGACCCCAACGTCTTGAACACCTGCCGGGCGGATAAGATAGACGAGGCCATCCGGGCCTTCCTTGCAAGCCAGCTCCCGGACGGAGGGGACAGCGCGCGCTACTGTATGCTCAACTGCCTGCTTGAGCGCTGGGAGCTGAAAAAGGATCTGGAAAGCAGGCTGATCGATGTCTACATGGGCAACCTATAAATAACAAAACAGGAGAGACGCAATGGACGACGATTATGATGGCTATGACGACAGCGGCGAGGACAGCGGCGAGGACAGCGACAGCAGTGACAGCAGTGACAGCAGCTCCGAAGCCGGCGATGAAAATACTGAGCTTTACGATGAGACGGACGAGACCTCTCAGGAGCTGATGGAGGAGAGCGACACACCGGAAAAGGGCGGCGCCGCCGAGAAAACTGAAGCACCGGAAAACCCCTCCTCCAACGGGGAAAAGGCCCAGGAGGAGGCCGGAAAATCTGCTGACAAGACCGATGAAACGGATACAACCGAAGACACGGATAAGACCGAGGAGTCGGACGAGGTCGATGAGGAGACCAAAGCGGAGATCGCTGAAAAAAGCGAGTATTCCCAGGAGGTGAACGACCACATCCACTCCGTAGAGGAGCTGGAGGTCTATCAGAAAGCCGGGCTCCACGAGCAGGAGGTGGACGGCCGCATCTGCCTGGTGCGGGACGATATCGACCCCAACTATGTGGATGAGAAGACCGGTTTGACCAACCAGGAGCTGATGGAAAAGGGCCGCGCCCCCATCGATGCAAAGACCGGAGAGCGGATAGAGCTTCACCACATCGGCCAGGATTACGACTCCCCTCTGGCGGAGCTCACAGCCACAGAGCACGACACCAGCGCCCTGCACACCAAGACCACGGAGAGCTGGCGAAGCGACTCGGAAAAAAACAACCACTACAATAACGTCGAGCGCCCCGGTCACTGGAGATCGCGGGCATAAGGAGGGCATGATATGACACTGCAGGAATTTATCCGGGAAAATGACACGGACTGCGCCCGCAGTCCCATCGCCCCGCAGGATATCCCTTTGATGGAGACGCTTCTGGGCGCCGCCATCGGTCCCCAGCTCCGGGAATATCTGACGACCTACGGCTATCTTGGATATAAATTCGCGGAGCTTTACGGCATCACCGCAACCGGCGGGCCGAACTCCGATATGATTAAAAAGACGCAGCAGCTCCACGACCGGTATCCCGTGACAAAGGCTCTGATCGCCATTGAGGACCAGGGCGACGGGGATTATTATCTGGCGGACGGCCAGGACGGCATATACCGCTTTCTCTCCGCCACCGGCCAGCTGGCGAAGCAGGATATGAAGCTGTTCGACTATATCCTGGCCCGGTTTGAAAGCATCAGGGACCTGTAAGGAGCGGCGCATATGGACGACGAGAGCAGCGGCGGCTTTGGCGACAGCGAAAACGGCGGCGGTCCGGATACCGGGGACAAGGGAGCAGAGGCCCCGGAGGACACGGAAAATCACGAAGCATCGGACGCCAGGGACGGTCCCGCCTCAACGGAGCTTCTCGACAACAAGGACGCAGGCAAGGAGCTGATGGACAGCAAGCCCGCTGCCAGCGAGGAGCTGATGGAATCCTGCGGGACGGGAAAGGCGGAAGCCTTCGAGCTGTCGGCGGAGGCAAAGGAAGGGCTGACCACAAAGCCGGACACGGCGTATTTCTGGAGCGGGCTTGAACCAATAACAGCCGAAAATGGAGAAGAAATATTAGAGTGCCCTGATATTGCGGATATTATGGCCTCCGCCAGACATGGCACAACACTGGAAAACACAATAGCGTCCAATCATGTGGAGTTGCCCTCCTATGACCCTCACAACATTAACTCGATAAATGCATGGGATGCAGCCTCCCGGGAATACGCATCCAGAGCCTCCGGTGAGGTTCATGTTGTTTTGGGAAACGAACTGCGGGAGAGTAGTACCTTTATGCGAGTGGCGTATCCTGCACTTATGGAAAATGACAAAGTTACACGCATCACAGCGATTGACTCGGAGACGGGAAAGGAAACTGTTCTGGCCGACAGGCAGTCGCCGGAAAATAACAAAACCCCTGTTTCCTATACTAATAAAAACGGCCGCTCCTGCGTGCGTTTCGAATAGGAGGACCCAATGGTCATTTTTAAAATCGAAGGCACCAACTCTCGTCTCACCTTCCATACTGACACCGGTCACTATACTGGTGCGGGGGAACGGTTGGCAGATGGTTTCGACATCTGGAATAAAACAATCCGGGATGAAAACGGCGGGCCAATCTCCGGTTCCCTGCTGGAGGAGCTGATTTCCGCTGTCGACCAATATACCGACAAGGAATGTCCATATTTCTGCGTGTATTTTAACAGTTAAAAGCTCAGTCGGACGCGTCATAACTACCATAACACCAAAAAAGAAAGAGAGCTGCACATCTATGGCATATCAGGTATTTATCAGTTATCGTAGAACCGGCGGCGAGGCGCTGGCCTTTCTGATCAAGGAGCGGCTGACCCAGGCCGGCTATCAGGTGTTTTTCGATATCGAATCCCTGTCCGGCGGACGGTTTGACACAAGGCTTCTGGAGGTCATCGACGACTGCCAGGATGTGATCGTTGTCCTGTCTCCCAATGCGCTGGACCGGTGCAGCGATCCCAATGACTGGCTCCGGACGGAGGTCGCCCATGCCATCCAAAGCGGAAAGAATCTGATTCCCGTGATGATGAAGGGCTTCAAATGGCCGGATGAGCTCCCCGACGACATAGCCGCTCTGCACCGCTATAACGGCGTGCTGGTCACCTTTGAATTTTTCGACGGCTTCATCGATAAACTCCGCAAATACCTGACGCCGCCCGGCCAGACCTATCAGGAGAAGGAGAACGGCCTGAAGCACATATTGCTCTGGAGCGACTGTACCCAGGGCGTGCAGGGAAAGGTCGTCCGGCGGCTCGCCCTGGGCGAGGAATATTATGTGGAGGAGCTGGTGGAGCCGGTGGAGATTCTGACGAAGAATCTTTCGGCAGTGGACACCATCATCCTGATAGATACCGATGTGACCAAGCTCTCCAACAACGACAACACCCTGGCCCTGATCAACGAAGCGCTGATGAACTATGTATCCGGCGGCGGACGGCTGATCTGCACCCATGATCTGATCTACCGGCGCACGCGCAACGAGGGCCTGCAATCCATGTTCGGCTGCAAGACCACGAATTTCCAGGCGGCGGCAGAGGTACAGTATATAAAAACGGAGGACTGCCGGGAAAGCGGCCTGTTTTCCAGCCTGCCCGATTCCTTTATCCTCCATGACGACGAAATATGCTGGGGCAAAACGGCCCCCGACGTCGATGTGTATTTTGAAACAGCGGAGGGCCAGCCCCTGGTATTCAGCCGGGAATATGGCAGCGGCCTCTGCATATGGATGAATCCCGGCGATTTCAAGGAATATCCCCCCAATTCCATTCTGAAGCCGGAACGTGAATTCATCGCCCTCCTGCGGGAGGCCATCGGTCTGACCACCTGATACGGTCATAAAACACTGCGCTGATCTCACCGCCCGCCGGGGCGGTATAAGAAAGGAAATTCATTTATGCTTTTTGTCATCATCGGAGCGGCGGTTCTGCTGCTACTGCTTTATCTGTTTTGCCTTGCACCAAACACCGGGCGGCGGGAGCAGATGGCTCCGTTTGAACAGGTCTATATCGCCCACCGGGGGCTGTTCGACAACGACGCCCCCTGGCCGGAAAATTCTCTGCCCGCCTTCCGCCGGGCCGTCGAAGCCGGCTATGGCATCGAGCTGGACGTACAGCTCACAAAGGACCACCAGATGGTGGTCTTTCACGACGGTGACCTATCCAGAATGTGCGGCGCGGAAGGCACGATCTTCCAGCACACCTATGAGGAGCTGTGCCAGTATACGCTGGCCGCCAGTGATGAGAGAATCCCCCTGTTCCGGGACGTGCTGGAGGTCATTGGAGGAAAGGTCCCCCTGATCGTGGAGGTCAAGCGGGAGGGAGACTGGAAGGAGACGACCAAAACGCTCCGGGATATGATGGCCGATTACCCGGGCCTGTACTGCATGGAATCCTTCCACCCGCTGGCAGTGGCCTGGTACCGGAAAAACTGCCCCAACATCCCCCGTGGACAACTGTCCACGAATTTCAGACGGGACGGCAGCGATCTGCCCTGGTGGGAGCGCTTCGTGCTGACGAACCTGCTTCTGAACTTCCGCGCCCGGCCGGATTTTATCGCCTATAACCACAAATACGCGGGGCAGCTCTCCTATTGGCTGTGCCGGCATCTGTTCCCCGTGGAAAACGTGGCCTGGACCATAAAAAGTCAGGATGAACTGGCCAAAGCGAGAAAGACCTTCCAGGTGTTCATCTTCGACGGATTCATCCCATGATCTGCAAGCACATAGACCTGATGGGTCCAATAAACGGGGTCAGGTAAGTTCACCTGACCCCGGCCTTTAGCCCATGACCTTATATGCCGGACAGTCCGGCGGGCGACGAGATCGTCATAAATTTATTTGACATTTGCCGCCAACGGGTATATATTAAAGTGTAATACGCCGGCGTGGTGGAATGGCAGACACTGGGGACTTAAAATCCCCTGTCCGTAGGGACGTGCGGGTTCGAGCCCCGCCGCCGGCACCAGCTCAGAATGGCCCCGACCGACGGTGGGG
>JAJQBY010000089.1 GCA_021203045.1 Oscillospiraceae bacterium
CCATATATCTACCTTAACAAAGTGTCTATTGACGAATCGACAGGAACCATCTATAATATTTTACAAAACATTCACAAAGACCTGAAGGAGCTGTCTTATGGAAACACTAGCATCCCCCGCCCCCGCAGCCACCGCAAAAAAGCGCTGGTACCGGGCCGACAACATCCGCTGGATACTGCTTTTCAACGTCATCGCAGAGCATATGCTGACCCAGACGGATATCACCTATAACTGGCTCATCACCGTAATCGTGTGCTGGTCCCGTATGATCACCATGCCGGCCTTTTGCTTTTTATCCGGCTACTTCTCCAAAAAGGGAGATAAGTGCTATCAGAGCGCTATCTTTGACTTCCTCATCCCCTACCTGATTTTCAACACCCTGTTCTCTCTGATATTCGGCTCCTCCGCGCCGAACATCTTCACCCCTACCTTCGTTTACTGGTACCTGATGAGCATGTTCTGCTGGAAGCTGATGACCAAGGCGCTGCAGCAGATCAAATACATCCTCCCCCTGTCCATTGTGGTGGCTCTGCTGGTGGGCGGACTGAACGATGTGGACCATTTCCTGAGCCTGAGCCGGACCATCGGCTTCCTGCCCTTCTATATCGTAGGCATGAAAATGAGTCGGGAGGACGTGGCCAAGGTGGAAAAGCTTCCCAAAATTCCTGTCCTGCTCCTCACCCTGGTCGTCATGGGCGTATGGGGCTGGCTGAATGTGAAGGGCGTGTATCACATCGACTTCTATTATTACTGGGAGCCCTATGCTGGCATCCCCGGCGATGCGCTGAGCATGTTCTCCTATAGCTTTTTGAAGGGCATCATCCTGCGGGCGCTGGGCTATGTCATCTCCGGGCTGCTGATCGTGTTCCTGTTCTGCTTTGTGCCGGACAGGTCCCTTCCCATCATTCGGGACGGCGGCACCCGCACCATGGTCCCCTATCTGCTACACACCTATTTCATCATGAACATGGGCTACCTTTACAGCTTCATCCCCGTCCTGGACCGGTGGTATTTCACCATTCCCATCGCTGTGGTCATGGCCGTGTTCCTCCTATGGCTCCTGGGCCTGCCTGCCCTGGATCAGCTGTATAAGGATCTGATGAGCTTCATCAAAAAGCTGCTTTACAAAGAGCCGGACTCACCCAAGGCACAATAAAGCATAACCGTCCCCGGCGCTTCTGCCGGGGACGGCAAGCATAAGCACCAAGGCGTCTGTAATCATGGAGGCATCAGCGTAACCTGAGAAAGGAATGGCGTCAAAATGGAAAAAGCGCATAATTTCACGGGCGCGATCGTTGGAGATATCGTCGGGTCCGTGTATGAATTCAGCAACTGCCGGCGCAAGGATTTCCCGCTTTTCGCCAACGGGTGCTTTGCCACGGACGACAGCATCATGACCATCGCCGTGGCCAGGGCCCTGATGGACTGCGGTGGCGACTACCGCCGGCTTTCCCAGTGTACCGTAACCGCCATGCAGGAAATAGGCCGGCGTTACCCCCGGTGCGGCTTCGGCGGCCGGTTTTACGGCTGGATTTTCAGCGACTGTCCGGAGCCGTATGAGAGCTACGGCAACGGCGCGGCCATGCGTATAAGCCCGGTCGCCTATGTCGCCGGGACGCTTGAGGAGGTAAAGCTGCTCTCCGGAGAGATAACAGCCGTATCACATAACCATCCGGAGGGCATCAAGGGCGCGGAGGCCATCGCCGTCGGTACCTGGATGGCCCTAAACGGATACGGCAAAGCGGAAATCATCCGGGAAATGGAACAATACTATCCCCTGGACTTCACGATCGATGCGATTCGCCCCACATATGTGTTCAATGAGACCTGTCAGAGGACCGTTCCCCAGGCCATCGAGTGCTTCAAGGAAACCTCAAACTTTGAGGATACGCTCCGCACGGCGATCTCCCTCGGCGGAGACAGCGACACCCTGGCAGCCATCGCCTGCTCCCTGGCCGGCGCGTACTACGGCGTCCCGGAGGATATGGAGCGGAAGGCCATGACATATCTCGACCCGGAGCTGACAGAGACAGTGACAGCCTTCGAGTCGTTTGTCCTGCGCCTCTGATAACATGTATAACAGCGACCGCCGCGAAGCGCTTTTTTGCTTCGCGGCGGCTTTTTGCCGGTCCGTATTACATTACACCTGTCCGCCGGAGCTGTCGTTCTCTCCGGCCATATCCATCACATGAGCAGCGGAGGAACGGAGCTGTGCCATAGCGGCCTGGATGGCGGCGATATCCGCCTCGGTCATCTTGTCCGCCCGCTTGCCCATGGTCTTGCGCAGGGCGGAGATATCCCCCTTCACCTGCTTTTTCTCGTCCTTTTCTATCTGCTTGCCAACGGCGCCCAAAGCCCGCTCTGCCTGCATGAGAAGTCGCTGAGCCTCATTGTTCACATCCACAGCCGAGCGGCGCACCCCGTCCTGGGCGGCATACTGCTCCGCGTCCCGGATGGCCTGCTGTATCT
Organism: Oscillospiraceae bacterium; assembly: GCA_021203045.1. Taxonomy (GTDB): domain Bacteria; phylum Bacillota; class Clostridia; order Oscillospirales; family Oscillospiraceae; genus CAJOIG01. The sequence goes on from JAJQBY010000089.1 coordinate 2,470, forward strand.
CCGCCTCGGACATTTTATCATTGGCGGTGATGGTGATAGACTGGGCCTTGCCCGTATCCAGATCTCTGGCGGAGACCTTCAGGATTCCGTTGGTGTCGATATCGAAGGTGACCTCGATTTGCGGTACGCCGGCCATGGCCCTTTTGATGCCCCTCAGCGTGAAGCGCCCGATGGTCTTGTTATCCTTTGCCATAGGCCGTTCGCCCTGGAGCACGTGGATATCCACGCTGGGCTGATAAGCAGCGGCTGTGGTAAATACCTGAGAATAACGGGTAGGAAGGGTCGTATTCCGCTCCACCAGCCGGGTGGCCACGCCGCCCACGGTCTCGATGGAGAGGCTCAGGGGCGTCACGTCCAGCAGCAGAATGCCGCCGCCCGTGCCGCCGTCCAGACTGTCCGCAGACGAGCCGGAAAGCGTCATGGAGCCGCCGGAGAGAATATCCCCCTGCACCGCCGCCCCCTGGGCCACGCACTCATCCGGGTTGATGCTGCGGCTCGGCTCGATGCCCGTCAGGCTGCGCACCTTCTGCTGCACGGCGGGAATACGGGTGGAGCCGCCTACCAGCAGTACCCGGCTCAAATCCCGCGCCGTCAGGCCCGCATCGCTGAGGGCGCTCTGCACCGGGCCGGCGGTGGCGTCTATCAGGTCCTGGATGAGCCCGGTGAAGGCCGCCCGGGTCAGGGGCATTTCCAGATGGACAGGGCCGTCCTTTCCTTGGGCGATATAGGGCAGGTTTATCACCGTGCTGTCCGAGGCGGAAAGCTCCTTTTTTGCCTGCTCCGCTGCCTCCCGGACACGGGTCATGGCGGAGGGGTCCCTGGAAAGGTCTATGCGGCTCTCCCGCTTGAACTGGGCCACAATATAATCTGCCAGCCGCTGGTCAAAATCGTCCCCGCCCAGGCGGTTGTTGCCGGCCGTAGCCAGCACCTCGATGACCCCGTCCCCTATCTCGATAATGGATACATCAAAGGTGCCGCCGCCCAGATCATAAACCATGATCTTCTGGGCCTGGCCGTTATCCAGGCCATAGGCCAGGGCCGCGCTGGTAGGCTCGTTTATGATTCGCTCCACGTTCAGGCCCGCGATGCGGCCTGCATCCTTGGTGGCCTGGCGCTGGATATCGTTGAAATAGGCGGGAACAGTGATAACAGCATCCGTCACGGGCTGACCCAGATAGGCCTCCGCATCCTGCCGCAGCTTGCGCAGAATCATGGCGCTGATCTCCTGGGCCGTGTAGCTCTTGCCGTCGATGCGGGCCCGCCAGTCCGTACCCATATGCCGCTTCACAGAGGAGATGGTGCGGCTGGCGTTCATGGCTGCCTGCCGCCGGGCCGGCGCTCCTACGAGCCGCTCCCCGTCCTGGGTGAACGCCACCACGCTGGGCGTGGTACGCTCTCCCTTGTCATTGGGGATAATAACGGGCCGTCCCCCCTCCACCACCGCCACACAGCTGTTGGTGGTGCCCAGATCGATGCCTATGACCTTTCCCATGGAAATATAAACTCCTTTGGTTTTCATTTTATTTTAAGTATATCTTAATGGCCCGCTCTCCTCATGTCAATAAAACTTGGCATTTGTTTCAAAAACTTTCACAAAGATACGATAGGCGTTTTTTAGGTTGCTCGCAACCCACTGAAAAACGGGCAATTCATTGGCATTCCAGAAATTTCTTTTCTCTCGCGGTACACCACTAAAGCTTGCAAACCTCTCATAAGTTCTCATAAGTTCTTATAAGTTGCTATCAAAATGGTGTAGTAAATGGTGTAGTAAGATTACTCTACTCCCGGACTTCTGATTGACAACTTCTCCATCTGCAACGCAGCTTGGTCATAGTTTGTATGTGTGTAAATATCAAGCGTGATGCTGACAGTAGAATGGCCCATTACATACTGCAATACTTTGGGATCCATCCCCGCATTTGCCATGTTTGTACAAAACGTATGACGAAACACATGCGGCGTAACTTTGGGGAAATCTACATCAGGGTATGTTCTTGCAAACTTTTCTCTGGCGCATTTGGTCGTGCTTTCAAACAATGCGTTCGTCATCGGATTGCCTCTTTGATTCAAGAACACGAATCCGCTTATCCCGTCCACAACAGGCTCTTTATTTACCTTCCGCCTGTTTGTAAGAATCCGCTTGAAGCTATCATAGGCTGCGTCTGTCATTGGTATCATACGAACACCGTCGCTCGATTTGGGTTGACCTATCTCAACGGAACCAGTGCTTTTTCTTATGAGTTGTCGTTCTACCCTAATCCTTCTCTGTTCGAAATCTAAATCCTTGAATTGTCAAGTCAAGTGCAACAGAGTATCGAAGAAAACTTCAAAGGGGG